>NZ_WXZP01000013.1:0-12612 GCF_011319365.1 Rhizobium flavescens | reverse complement strand
AATGCCCAACCAGCTTCTCAGGCTGCAGGAGATGCACAATGGCGAGAAGGTGCAGCCGACCTTCTCGGCGGGCGAGATGGAGCGGCGGCAGAACGCCATGCGCCGTATCCTGGAGGAGCTGAAGCTCGATGCGGCGATCCTCACCTCCTATCACAATATCTGCTATTTCTCCGACTTCCTCTATTGCTCCTTCGGGCGGCGCTATGCCTTCGTCATCACGCCGGAAAAGGCGACGTCGGTCTCCGCCGGCATCGATGCCGGGCAGCCCTGGCGCCGCACCTTCGGCGACAACATCACCTATACCGACTGGCAGCGCGACAATTTCTTCCATGCCCTGCAGCAGCTCCTGCCCAAGGCCTCGCGCATCGGCATCGAGTTCGACCAGGTGAACCTCGATCTGCGCCGGCTGCTGGAAGAGGCGTTTCCAAACGTCGAATTCGTCGATATCGGTTCGCCGACCATGTGGCTGCGCACGATCAAGTCGGCCGAAGAAATCGTCCTCATCAAAGAGGGTGCGGCGATTCCTCTCTGGAGACAGATGTCACATACCCGTCGCGCTGCCCGTCTTGGATGCGGGCTATGAGGAAAACCTATGTTGCGACATGCGGCGACGCAAATAAGTAGGTGTCATGTCGACATGAGCACGGCTTATCGGAGGACGCGCAGCACCGAGAGCCGTCGTCACCGCTGCGTTCTTTCCAGTCGCATCGCGGCGCCGTCGATCAGCATCGTCAATCCGGCTTCGAAGAACAGTTCGTGGCCGCCTTGCCTGTAATGCGCGAGGGCACGACCGGTCAGGGGAAAGTCGGCGGCCGCGGCATCTCCTTACTGACGCGGGGCTGGATGGTCTTCCTGCTGATGCCGCTCTTCTGCCTTGGCGGGAGGCGCGCCCGCACTGCAATCGCTGGTGACAGGAGGGGTCGACGACGAACATCAGGGGCGCATGCAGGGGCTGCTGTCCAGCATGGCGAGCCTGGCGTCGATCGTCGGTCCGCTGGCGATCAGCACCGTCTATTTCGCGTCGTCCGATGTCTTTCCGGGGCGGGTCTCGGTGCTGGGCGCAGCCTGCCATCTGTTATGCCTGTCGGTCGCGTTGGCCCGTCCGCAGGTTGCGGGGGTGCAGGCGTTGGATCGTCGCTCCGGCTGATGTGGCATCGATTTTTGTGGCAATAGATTGGATGCCTGACCATTTGCTTCATTTTTTTGATTGAAAATCTGCTGCAATTACAAAAAATCAAGAAATATAGGCCCTATAAGGAAAAATTTTCATTGCCTGACCGGCTTATGCTGCGACGCGGCATCTTTTCCGATTGAAACCTCCGTTATTTTTGATACAAATGAAATGACAATGAACATTTGGTTCTGAGGCTGGTGCGGCAGTCGCGGATGTTCCATGGAGGGGAGCATGTGCGAGAGCGAGCGGCGGCCGGGAATGGTGTCAGCCATATGGAGGGAATGCCCTTCATCCCGACAGTGCCTTACGAATCTTGGGAGGAATGGATGCGGGTACTGGAGAATGTCGAGCCTCGCGAGGTGATGTTTTACTTCGAGGAGCTGAGTAGCAAGCACCGATGCTCGCAGCATGAAAAACAGGCGACGGATTACATTGCGGAATTCGCCGAGCAGCGCGGCCTGCGATATCACCGGGACGCGCTTCAGAATATCATCGTAAGGAAACCGGGCACGCCAGGATACGAGAATGCGCCGGCCGTGATCCTGCACGGCCACCTCGATATGGTGTGCAAGATCGATGAAGGCTACGCGCATGATTTCGCCAATGGCGGCGTGCGGCTGAAGCTCGACGGTAATTTCATCCGCGCCGAAGGAACCACGCTCGGAGCGGACAACGGCCTGGGCATCGCCTATATGCTGGCGCTGCTGGATTCCACGGACATCCCGCATCCGCCGCTGGAATGCGTCATGACCGCCATGGAGGAAATGGGCAAGGTCGGCGGCGACGGCGTCGACGTGACCCTCCTCACCGGCAAGCGGATGATCGATTTTAACTGGATCGACGAAAGACAATTGCTGGCGGGATGTTCAGGGGACGTGTCCTGCCGGATCCGTATCGACCCTGAGTGGGAGACGCCGGCGGCCGGGCATTCCCCGCTTTCCGTTTCCATCCGGGGCCTGAAGGGCGGACATTGCGAATTCGACATTCATTTCGATCGCGCCAATGCCATCGTTCTGGTCGGCAGGCTGCTGAGGGCGGCGATGCAGGTGGCCGCAGTCCGGGTGGCGACGGTTTCCGGTGGTGTCCAGAACAACGTCATTCCCGCCGACGGGGATCTGCTCCTTTGGGTGAGACATGACCAGATCGACGCCGTCGAGGCGGCCATCGCCAAGCTGACCGCGGTTCTGAAGAACGAATTCCGTTTTGCCGACCCTGATCTGAGGATCGAGACGCGACGCACGCAGCAGCAGATCGACCGTGTTCTTTCCGCGCATGCGACGTCCAGGCTCGTGCGCATCATCGCCTTGCTGCCGAACGGGGTGCAGACGCAAAATCTCGAAGTGCCGGGCAATTGGGAGACGTCCAACAACATCGGCCTGATGGTGACCAAATCGGCCGCGATCGAGATCGTCTGCACGATCACCAGCGCCGTCACCTCGCGAAAGCATGCTGTCCTCGATCAGATCGTGCTGCTTGCCGACCTTGCGGGCGAGGGGGTCAGCGCCGAGCAGATCGGGCTTGATGCACCGGAATTCCCTTGGAACCGCCATTCGCGGATGCTGGAAATTGCCAGGCAGAGCTACGAGCGCGTCATGGGCCGGGCTCCGGATGTTCTGGTGTCGGTGTGCAGCCTGGAACTGGGCATGTTCACCCAGCGGATCGACGGCCTCGACACGATCGGCATCGGCACGAATCTCTACGATCTCCACTCTCCCAAGGAGAGCATGGATCACACGTCCGCTGCCCGCGTGTGGCCGCTGATCAAGGACGTGATGAAGCATCTCGATCATTGAATGCCGGCCATCGCGACCGGTGGCCCCACAGACAACAAGAGTGCAGCGCCTATGCCCCGACGGGCACGGGAGGAGCGAACTTGTCCGTAAATTCAGGGGAAATGCCGTTGGTTATCGGGACACTGCCGCCGGGCGCCGGATGACATGACGGAAAGACCGGGGGCCTGTCGCCGGGCGGCGCACCGAGGCGCCGCCGTGTCCAGGCGCGCAAGGACTTCATTTTGAGGGCAGCACCGGCCCCGTCAAGGCGGCGGGCATTGCGTGCGGCTCCAAGCTTCCGGACCTCCCTGGCGACGATGTCCGGACATTTGTTCGAAAACCCACGCACGGGAATGGTTAACGACTGGTGTCAATAAGGAGAAATACACCATGCGCATATTCGACCGACTTCTGCCCGAACACAACAAACGCCTGAAGATGCTGCTGGCCTCGGCCTTGACGGGCGGCCTTGCATATATCGCCGCAATCGCTCCGGCGACGGCGGCGACCGTCGACAAGAAGGACATGGTGATGGTCGTGTCCGTCATCAACACCACCAATCCCTATATGATTTCGAATATCGAAGGTGCGAAAGCGCTGTCGGAGAAGCTGGAAATCCCGCTCGAGGTCGTCAACTCCAACAATTCCTCCCAGACCGAGATCTCATCCATCCTGTCCATCCTGGCAAGCGGCAAGAAGGTGATCATGTTCGTGAACACCGTCGCCAGCTCCGACGCGCCGACGATCGTCGACGCCGTGAAGCAGGCAGGCGGCTACGTCACGATCTGGTGGAACAAGCCGACGGACTATAAGCCGCAGAGCGTCGGCGACAACTTCGTGGCCTTCCAGAAGATTCCCGGAGTTGAATCCGGTCGTTGCGGTGCGAAGGCGATCGGCGACGCCCTTGGCGGAAAGGGCAGCGTCGTGATGTTCCCCGGCGTGCAGGACAGCACCACCAGCAAGACCCGCGTTGCCGGGTTCAAGACGGAGATGAAGGAGAAATACCCGAACATCAAGATCCTCGACGAGCGCCCGTCGAACTGGGATCCGCAGCTCGCCGCCCGCAACGCCAAGGATCTGATCGTCAAATATGGAAGCCAGATCAACGGCGTATGGAGCGCGGACGACGGCATGCAGATCGGTGCGATGCAGTCCTTCGAAAACGCCGGCCTTCTGGACAAGGTGAAATTCGCCTCCGACGGCCTTTATCCGAAGACGCTGGAGGATATCAAGTCGGGTCGCGGTGGCAACGCAATCGTCGGCGAAACCTTCCATCGGGGCTACATGGCCTCTGCGGTCGGCCTCTATACGGCCTATCTTGCGGCAACCGGCGAGGTGGTGCCGAGCACATTGCCGCCCGAAAAGCGCGAAAGCCTTTTCAAGCTCAGCTGCGTCACGCCCAGCAACTACCAGCAATATCTGCAATACGACGAGCCCGATGCGCCCAAGCAGTTTGTCGAGCGCCTTGTCAAGAACGGCCCCTGGAACACCGAACCGATGCCGCTTGTCGGCGGCGGTTCGAACGAGCAGGGCGAGTTCTGATCCGCCTGTCTTGCAAGACATCGGCCGGGCAGACGCATCCGGCCGATGGACCGGCCCCGAAAACCGGATCGAGGGGCCTCACTGTCAGATCTTGGGATCGGCGATCTGCCTGCCGATCCAGCCAACGGGACCAGCGCCATGCAGGATCATCTATCGAAAATCTGGAAAGGCCCGATCGGATTGATCGCGTCCATCGCCGTCCTCATTCTTCTCTTCTCGGTTCTCAATCCGAGGTTCGCGAGCGTTGAAAACCTGCAGAATGTTCTGTTTCAGGTCTCGGTGCCGCTGATCATCCTGGTCGGGACCAGCATGGTCATTCTCATGGGGTCCATCGATCTTTCCGCCCAAGGCGTCATGGGCGCGGCGGGCATGACCTGGATCCTGCTGTCGCCGAATACGCGGCTGGAGATCGACCTCGGCATCTGGGCCTGGGTCGCCGCCCTGGGGCTGGGGCTTCTGCTCGGTCTGGCAACGGGCGTAATTTATGCAAAGCTGCGCGTGCCGTCTTTCGTGGTGACGCTGGGAACCTGGTATGTCGGGCTCGGCATCGGCATCATTCTCTATGGCAACGGCATGCTGCCCAGCCTCACGGACGAAGCGCTGGCGCGCTGGCCGACGCGCTTGACCCTGGGACTTCCCAATTCCTTCTGGCTGGCGGCCTTCGTGGCGGTCGCGGGGGCGCTGGTCATGCAGTTCACCCATCTGGGCCGGGGCATACTGGCCATCGGAAACAACGAACTGATCGCCCGCAGCAGCGGCCTGCCGGTGTCGCTGATGAAGGTCTCCGTCTTTGGCCTCGCGGGACTGCTCAGCGCGCTCGCCGGCATCCTCGCCACGATGCAGTTGGGTTCCGGATCGCCCGACATCGGCAATGGCCAGCTTTTCACGGTCATTCCGGCGGCTGTCATCGGCGGCACGGCGCTCAGCGGCGGTGAAGGCGGCATGATGCGGTCGACGCTCGGCGTCTTCCTGCTCATCATCCTCAACAACGGTCTGGTGCTGGCAGGCATCAACCCGGATTATCAATCGGGCGTCTTCGGTGCCATCCTGATCGTCGCGATCGTCGCGGTCGCCTGGCCGGAGCGCAGTCGTCTGAAGGTGGCGAAATGACCGAGCATCCTGCAGTTCTGAAGCTCACCGACATCAGCCGATCCTTCGGCACGATCAAGGCGGTCAATTCGGTTTCCCTGGAGATCAGGCGTGGCGAGGTTGTCGGCCTCGTCGGCGAAAACGGCGCGGGCAAATCGACACTGCTGAAAATCCTCGCCGGAATCGAGCGGCCGGACAGCGGCCAGATCGAGATCAACGGAAAGCGAGTGAATTTCCGCGGCCCCAACGATGCGTTCAAGGCGGGCGTCGGCGTGGTGCATCAGGAGCAATCCCTGTTCACGAACCTGACCGTCGCGGAAAACATCGACAAGCAGAACTCCAATCGCCGCGGTCTCAGTCGCTTCGGCATCCAGGACTGGTCGCGCCTCAACAGGGAAGCCGCAGCCGTTCTCGACAAGATCGGCGTCAAGCTCAGTCCCAAGGCAATCGTCGGCGATTTGTCGTTCGTCGACCGTCAGATGGTCGAGATCGCCCGGGCCGTCTGCGTCGATCCCGGCGCCGGCGTGACGCCGCTTGTCATCCTGGACGAGCCGACGGCCGTGCTGGAACAGGCGGAAACCGAGGTGCTGGAGCGCGAAATTCGCAACCTGCGCCGGTTCGCCAGCGTGATCTTCGTCTCTCACCGGCTGGATGAGATCCTGCGGATCTGCGACCGGGTCGTGGTGATGCGCAGCGGCAAGCTGGTCAGCGACCGGCTGACCCGGGACATCACCAAGGACGATCTTTTCAGCTCGATGGTCGACGATGTCGCGATTGCGCCGCATCGAAGCCGGTCTCGCCCGCGGGCATCCGGCAATCCGGCCATCTCGGTGCGGGGGCTGAGCCGGAAGGGTCGGTTCAAGGATATCTCGTTCTCGGCTCATCGCGGGCGCATCGTTGCGCTGATGGGGACCAACGGTTCCGGCCGCGGCGCCCTTGCCAGGTCGCTCTTCGGCGCCGAGGCCCATGACAGGGGAACCATCGAGGTGAACGGCAAGCCGGTTTCCGGCTGGTCCATCGGGCGCGCGGTCGCGGCCGGCTTGGCTTACGTGCCTGCCGAAAGGAAAACGGAGGGTATGATCGGCGGCTTTTCGGCGGCGCGCAACGTGGCGCTGGTGCATCATGATGCGTTGAAAACCGGGCATTTTCTCAGCCCGGGCAGACTGGCGCGCCTCGCGCAGACCTGGTTCGACCGTCTGGATGTGAAACCCAACAACATCGACCTTCCCTTGTCGCAGTTCTCGGGCGGAAACCAGCAGAAGGTCGTCCTGGCCAAGTGGCTGACATCGCCCGACCTGAAGGTGCTCATTCTGGATCATCCGCTTCGCGGCCTCGACGTCGGCGCCTCCCAAGCGGTCAATCATCAGATCCGGCGCGCCTGCGACGAGGGCGCGGCAGTGATCATGATACCCGACACGATCGAGGAGGCCCTCGAGATGGCTGACGAAATTCTCGTGATGCGGGATGGGGAACTCTCCGCGCGCCATGACCTCACGGTCCAGGGCACTCCGGCAATCCAAGACATCATGGCGGAAATGGTATGACCGACAGAACCGATTATCCCACGCAGGCAGCAAACGCATTCCGCGCGGAGGGGACGATGAACCTGCCTGCAAAGCTTCGAGAGATGGCATCCTGGCACACCATGTCGCCGCTTCTGGTTTTTCTGGCGATGCTGCTGACGGTCTCCGTTCTGAATTCCGCCTATCTCGGCCCGCTCGGCATTTCCATCGTGACAGCGTCGGCCGCTCCGATTTTGCTGGTGGCGCTGGGGCAGGCAATGGTCTTGAACATCGGATCGATCGATCTGTCGAACGCGGCGATCAGCCTTCTCGGCTCCATCCTGCTGGCGCTTGCCCTGCCGTCGCTCGGGATAGGTTCGCTTCTTGCCATTCTTCTGCTTCTCACGCTGATCGGCGCGATCAACGGCGCCATCGTGGCCTACACACAGGTGCCCTCCTTCGCCCTGACGCTCGGAACCCTCGGCATCCTGCAAACGGCTGCCCTGGTCGCGAGCGGTGCCGAGACGATCTATGTGAGCGAGAACCGCGAACTGGTGACGATGTTCTACACCTACAAACTCGCCAATGCGCCGCTGACCTTCTGGATCGGGGTTGCGGTCGCCGTTCTCTACTGGTTCGTGCTGCGATTCACCGTGTTGGGACAAAACATGACGGCGGTCGGGAAGAACGAAACCGGCGCCATCTTCTCGGCGGTGCCCAATCGGTTGGTGAAGATCGTGACCTTCGCCATTTCGGGTTTCACCGGCGGTCTGGCAGGGCTGAGCATCGTGGCGCAGGCAGGGTCCGCGTCGACGAGCGGCCTGGGAAGCAATCTGCTCCTGCCGGGTATCGCCGCGGCGCTGGTCGGCGGAACCTCGATTTCCGGCGGCCTGACCAATCCGATCAACGTCGTCTTCGGGGCACTGACCGTGGCATTCGTGCCGATCGCCATCCAGGCCATCGGTGCCGGGGCAGAAGCCCAAAGCCTGGTGTACGGCATTTTCATCATTCTTGTGGTGGCGCTGACGACAGCCCGGACCCGTGATGCCGTGATCAAGTAAGCGCCAGCCCGCCAACGGGCCACGCAGACCGAAGCCTTTCCACCCGAAGCGGGATCGCTCCGGCGCCGGACAACTCCGCAAAAGCAAGATAGTTTATAAGCCGCCGAAACTCCGTTTCGGCGGTTTTCAGCATGCCAGTTCCGGACATTTGCCGGATCGACGTGAGGGCAAGGCGATTGCGTGAGGCAGCCGTAAGCAGGCTGAGCTTGCCTTTCGCTATTCGCACCTGCGCACTGTTGAACGTCTCGGGAATCATCCCCGACAACGCGTCATAACGACGGATATAATCCCGCTATGCGGGATATTTTGCCAAAAAAATGGTTTCGAAGAGAAAATCAGACTTGGCAAAACAGCCGAGTTCGTTGACAGCTTTCCGATCTCCCTTTATGAATTCCAATTATGGGAGATTAAATTCCGAATAGCGGGATTTGTAATCGATTTGTCAGTTTTGGCGCCTGTAGGTGCGCGGCTGGCGCGCGCTATCGGAATTCGCAGCATACTGGAGAGGAGAATTCATGCTAGGGCAGGTCGTGGTGAGCGGGCTGGCGATGGGCGCCATTTATGCGCTTGTGGCTCTTGGTTACGCCTTCGTCTGGAAAACGATGAACATCGTGAACTTTGCGGCCGGCGAGTTCCTGACCTTCGGCGCGTTCGTTTTCGTCGCCACATTCGTCACCCGAATGGGTCTTCCTTTCTATATTGCGGCCCCGCTGGCCATGCTCGCGATGGCCTGCCTTGGTGCCGCCTTTTCGCGCATCGTGTTTTCGCGTCTTCAGAAGCAGCGTACCATCGTTGCCATCATCGCCACCGTCGGCTTCGGACTTTTCCTCAAGGAAACCGCCCGCATCATTTACGGTCCCGAGCCGCTGCTCTATCCCGGCCCGTTCGGTTTCGACACGCTGAATTTCGGCGCGATCAGCATTTCCAAGCAGCAGATCCTGGTCTTCGCGGTCGTTCTCGTCATCATGGCGCTCCAGTATCTCGTGTTGCGTTATACGATGATCGGCAAGGTCATGCGTGCGGTTGCGCAGGACCGCGAAACGGCAGCGCTCATGGGCATCTCCGTCAATTGGGTTCTGGCCGGCACCTTCGCCTATGCGAGCGTTCTGTCGGCGCTCGGCGGCATTCTTCTCGCGCCGATGTTCTTCGTGACCACCGAACTGGGCACGCTTGTCGGCCTCAAGGGCTTCGTCGCCATGATCATCGGCGGTTTCGGCAGCGTTCCCGGCGCGATCATCGGCGGATTGATTCTCGGGCTGGGCGAGAACGTCGCCGCGTTCCTGATCTCGTCCACCTACAAGGACGCCATTGCCTTCATCGTACTTCTCGCCTTCCTTCTGGTCCGTCCGGAAGGCCTGATCCCCGAAGCAAACGCCGATCGCGCCTGAGGAGAAGCCTGCGATGAACGTATCCATGCGCGTGCGCAAGGTCATTCTGGCCGTCATCCTCATTGGCCTGTTGCTGCCGCCCTTCATCGGTGTCAACGGCTATGCATTGCAGGTTCTCAACCTCGCTTTCATCTATTCCATTGCCGCGCTAGGCGTGACGATTGCCACCGGCATCACCGGCATGGTGGTTCTGGGGCAGGCGGCCTTCATGGGCTTCGGCGCCTATACGGCCGGCCTGATCATGACCGGGCTCGCGCTCCCCTGGTGGATCGCGCTGCCGGTCGCGGTGGTTGCAACCGGCTTTCTCGGCGCGGCCCTCGGCCTGGTCAGCACCCGCATCAAGGGGCACTATCTGGCCATCACCACGCTTGGCCTCAACGAGATATTCCGCCTGGTCGTCTTGAACGAATCCTGGCTGACCGGCGGACCGTTTGGTCTGCGCGACATCCCGACGCTCAGCCTTCCGTTCATGGGCGGCGGTCTCTCGCAGCAGCTCTACATTCCGGTTTTCCTGCTGACGGTGCTGGCCTATGCGGTTGCGCTGCGCATCTACCGCACCGCATTCGGCCGCCAGATGCGATCGATCCGTGACGACGATCTCGCCGCCGAATCCATGGGCGTCAATTCGCGGTGGGTGCGGGTTCTGTCCTTCTCGCTGTGCAGTCTCTATGGCGCCATCGCCGGCGCAGCCTTCGTGCTGGTCTTCGGCTTCATTTCGCCCAACAATTTCCTGGTTTTCGAAAGCATCAAGATGCTGCTGATGGTCGTCATCGGCGGCCTGGGTTCGATCGGCGGCACCTTCCTCGGCGCGCTCGTCGTGGTCGGATTGCCCGAAGCGCTGCGCGATCTTCAGACCTATTATCTGGCGATCTTCGGCCTCGGCGTCGTGGTCATTCTTCTGACCGTGCCACGCGGGCTCGGCATCATCGCCGACTGGTTGCTGGCGCCCTGGCTTCCCGGCGAGGAAGGCGATGCGATCGCCGATGCAAGGGCCGAGGACAGCTCCAGCGAGGAAAGCGTCGAACAGGAAGAGAAGCGTGCGATCGCCGTGGCGGCGCGGCTGCAGGCCGAGCGGGAGCAATCCGAGGCGGCTCGGATCCGTCCTGCCGCCGGCCCCCTGCTGGTGGTCGACAACGTTTCGAAGTCCTTTGGCGGACTCGTTGCGCTGAAGGATGTGTCCTTCACCGTCAATCGGGGCGAGATCCTTGGCCTCATCGGGCCGAACGGGTCCGGCAAGTCAACGATGATCAACGCGTGCTCAGGCATTGTCGGGGTTTCGTCCGGCCGCATCTCCCTCGATGGCCAGGCGATCTCCGGGTTGCCGGCCTGGGACGTTCATGCCGCCGGCGTGGCGCGCATCTTCCAGAACGTCCGCGTCTGGAACACGATGACGGTCCTGGAAAACGTGATGATCTGCCATCCGGCGACGCGGCGTGCCCGCATCCTGACGGGCGCGATCGGCACGGCGCTGGCCCGCTCGGACGAGGAACTGGCGCGCGAGGAGGCGCTCAAGGCGTTGGACCTGATGGGCATCCGCCATCTCGCGGCGCGGCGCGCCAGCGATCTTTCCTTCGGACAGAGCCGTCTCGTCGAGCTGGCCCGCGCCATCGTCAGCAGGCCGAAGCTGCTGCTTCTCGATGAGCCGGGCGCCGGCCTGCGCGGCGGCCTGATCATGGAACTGGCCGAAATCCTGAAACAGCTCAGGAACCAGGGGATGACGATCCTGGTGGTGGAGCACCGCGTCAAGCTTGTCGTCAGCATGTGCGACCGCATCGTGGTGCTCAACCTGGGAGACAAGATCGCCGAGGGCTCTGCCCAAAGCGTGGCACGCGATCCGGTTGTGATCGACGCCTATCTGGGAGGAAAGGTCGAGCGCAAGCGCAGGCCTAAGATCGTGGAGAGTGCGACCTGACGCCCGGTGGGGAAGATGCAGGCGCAACAAGAGGAGAAGACAAGCATGAGGAAGAATTTCGCACCGACGCTTCTGGCCGGATTGATCGCCCTCGGCAGCATGGCGACGGCGGCCGTCGCCGCTGACGTGACCATCGGCGCCTCGGCCCCGATGACCGGCCCGCGGGCATTGCTCGGCAAGTATTTCAAACAGGGCGTGGACATGGCAGTCGAGGAAATCAACGCCGAAGGCGGCGTTCTCGGTCAGCCGTTGTCGGTCAGCTTCGAGGACGACCAGGCGGACAATCCGAATGCGGCCATCAACGCGATGAGCAAGCTGAAGGAAGTCGGCAAGGTGCCCGTCGTTCTCGGCCCCCATTTCTCGGTCGCTCAACTCGCCACGATGAAGACCTATTGCGATGGCTCGATGATCTCGATCACCGGCGCCAGCGGCGTGCCGGTAACGCAGCAGGGCTGCGATTTCGTCATCCGTATCCGTGGCAACGACAATCTCCAGGCGCAGGCGCTGGTGGCCTATGCGCTGGAACACCTCAAGACCACCAAGATCGGCGTCATCTCCATCCACGACGACTTCGGCAAGGGCGGAGCCGAGCGTGTCGTCGCCGCCTTGAAGGACAAGGGCATCACACCGGTCGCCAATGAAAGCCACAATGCCGGCGACACGGACTTTTCCGCTCAGCTTTCGCGCCTGAGTTCGGCCGGCGCGGAACTTGTCATCATGTGGACGCATGACAACGAGTCCGCGCTGATCGTTCGCCAAGCTCGTCAGTTCGGCCTCAACTTCAAGTTCGCCGGCAGCACCTCGCTCAGCCAGCCGGCCTTCATCAACCTGGCGGGTCCGACCGGCGAAGGCGTCATCAGCGCCACCGACTTCCTGCCGGCAAACCCCGATCCGAACGTCAAGGCTTTCGTCGAGAAGTTCCAGAAGAAGTATGGCGAACTGCCGGAACTCTATGCCGCGACCTATTACGACAGCGCCAAACTGGCCGCCGAAGCGATCAACATGGCCGGCAGCACCGATGCCAAGAAGGTGCGGGAAGCCTTCGGCAAGATCGACCGGCAGGGCGTTCTTGCGCATTACAAATGCGAGCAGAACGGCGACTGCAATCACCAGACCAACATCATCGAGATCAAGAACGGCCAGCCCAACCTGTTGACTGTCGTCAAGTTCTA
>NZ_WXZP01000012.1:0-8641 GCF_011319365.1 Rhizobium flavescens | reverse complement strand
CTCAATTCACCTGAACAGCGGCCTTGCCGTCGATCGCGGCGGCAAGGCGCGGCGCGATCAGTTCGGCCGCAAATGGAATGCTGAGTACCGATTGCGAAGCCATGGCCATAGACACCATACTGACCGCGCTGTTGAAGACGATCCGCTTTTCGCCGGGATAGACACCCAGCATCTCCATCCGGCGCGCCATGGCGGAAACATTGCCATCGCCATGGACATCCCAGAGGATGACATCCAGCCCGTGGCCGATGAGGGACACCTGTTCCCAACTGAAGTGGGCAAGGGTCGATGTTCCGATATAAGCAAGAATTTCCGCCGGACATTCGATGCCGAGGCCGACCATCAGGGCACCAGTATCGTAACGCGGCCCGCGGACCACGAAGGTATCGCCAGCCGAATTGCCTGCTATTCCCCGGGCTCCGGCAAGGCGTGGGTAGCGTTCCCGCAATGACCTGTAGGTTTCGTGGACATTGGCTATCAGCTCTTCGGCCCTTGTTTCCCGGTCGAGAATACGACCGAGGAGCCGAGCGGTATCCTCCCAGAACGTTCCCCAGGGCCCTGCCGCGCGCGTCCACGCAATCGTCGGCGCGATACTGGTCAGCCGGTCGTATTCCTCCTGCGTCAGATTGGTGTAGAGCGCCACGATGAGGTCAGGCTCGAGATCGAGAAGCGTCTCGAACGGAATTTCGCCTCCCGCGAGTGGAACGGGCTGAGCGCCGGCCAGCAGATGCGCAGCCCAAGGCCCGGTGGCATGCGGCAGGCTCTGAAACCATCCTTTGATACCGACAGGCACGGTGCCCAGCGCCAGCAAGGTATCGTGTTCGAGAAAGCCGAGCGAGGCGACGCGCAGCGGCACCCGGTCGATGGCAGTTGTGCCGAAGGCATGATCGAAGGACATCGGAAAAGACGATGCAGCCGCTGAGGACTGTGTCGCGAGGCAGGTAATCAAAGTGCCGCCAATGGATTTCAGGATTTCACGCCGCGATGGTTTCCACACGTTCAAAGGCCCGCTTCCTCCATCATGGCATCCACTTCGTCGCGGATTTCCTCCCTGTCGCGGCCGGAGGACCAGCTGGTCTCGATCCTCCGTTTCAACGCCGGCTCTATATCCTTCCAAGCGGCCATCCATTCCGCGCGTTTTTCGATCCAGTAGCCGGCGACTGCATAGCGCTCGCAGGGCAGTTGCCATTGCTGGCGCAGGTGACGACGGATGGCACGGGCTTGCTTATGCTCGCCCGCCATCCAGACGTAATCGGGAAGCCTTGCGGGCGGTAGGGAATGCAGCGCCTCACAAAGCCGGCCCGGAGCCACACCATTGCCGCTTCGCTCCAGCCAGACCGTTTCCAGCCTGCATGACGGTTGAAACTCGTAACGGTGGGTCGGATCGGCAATCTCGATGATCGCGAGGCACTCGGTCTCGGAGGGAAGCGTCTCCAAGATGCGTGCGAGCGCCGGAATGCCCGTGGCATCGCAAAGGAACAACTGCTTGCGCTTCCATGTCTGTGGACGATACATTCCATGTGGGCTGGAGAGAACCAGCGGATCACCCTGGCGCGCTCCTTGCGCCCATGTACTGGCTTTGCCGCCCTTATGGACGACAAAATCAATTACCAGTTCGCGCTTCACCCGGTCGAACGAGCGGATGGTGTATACTTCGCTATGGCAAGGCCCAGCCGATCGCTCTCTCTTTTGCCCCAGTGCAACCGGAATATCTGGATGCCTGATCAAGCCTGCATCGTTGCTCGGGAAATAAAGGCGAGCGAATTCGTCGGGAATACCCGTGGAAGGGTAGTCGCCCAGTCCTTCGCCCTCGAGAACTATTTCAATCATCCCCGGATTGACGAATTCCCGCGAAGAAACACGGGCTTGATGAAAGGTCCTATTCTTCATCACCAGCGCTTGCTCAGGGAAAACTTTACGTTAAGAGGCTCACCATAAAAGCAATCAGACGTGCATGATGCGGCATAGTTCTTATCAAACAAATTGGTCGCACTGAGAGTTGCCTTCCAATCATCACGAGTATAGCTGATACTTGCGTCGACCACAGTATAGGCAGGTACAGTACCCTTGACGTATAGCCCTTCAGTTTCCCCTACATAACGTAGCCCGCCACCAATCTTCAAGCCGGGCGCGCCCAAGCCTTCGAAATCATAGTCCGCCCAGAGCGAGAAGCTATTGTACGGAACCCCGCCGGTTCGTCTTCCCTCAAGTTCCGGTGTCCAGACACTGCTCCTGACAGTACGGGCATCGGTATAGGCATAGGCGGCAGCGACATCCCAGTAATTGCCAAGCCTGCCCCGCGCTTCAAGCTCAATTCCTTGTGAGCGGACCTCACCCATTTGCGCAAGTTTTGTACGATCGACAGGATCGGCAACTGTCACATTCGACATCGTCAAATGATATGCAGACGCCGTAAACATGAGGTCCATTCCTGGTGGTTGATAGCGCAGGCCAACTTCGTATTGTTCGCTTTCAGCCGGCTGGAACGCACCACCATGCCTATCAGAACCGACGACCGGCTCGAACCCCTGAGCAAAGCTCACATAGGGGGCAAACCCGTTGTCGAACAGGTACACGAGTCCTGCCCTACCGGTAAACGCATCGCTTTTCGTATGCGTCCAGACATCCTGATTGACGACTTTGTTGTCAATATTTGCCCAGTCGTATCTCCCTCCGAACAACAAAACCCATCTGTCATCGATCGTCATCTGGTTCTGCGCATACAAGCCGACTGCCTCGACTTCGTTCCGGAAGGTTCCATGCTGGCGCAATTCACCGACCGGCCCGCCGTAAACCGGGTCAAACAGGTCAAGCGGGGTTGCCGAGGCGCGATAATCGAACATCCGCCATTTGCGATCGGTATAATCCAATCCGACCAGGCTTCGATTTTCCATGCTTCCAAGCGACCAGTCATATTGCAGCAAATTGTCGATCGTTATTCCTGAAGATAAACGATCGGCCACCCAGTATTCGCGCCACGCAGTCGTGCGCATGTCGTCGAGCAGACCGGACGAACCGGTGAAGGGCATATGATTTTCGGACGTGACGTAGCGCCCATTACTGTGGAAAGTAAGTTGCTCGCTGAACTGATGTTCAAATTGATACCCTACCGACCACCGCCTATTGTCCCATTCATCAAGCCCCGGTTCGCCGTTGAATCGATTGCGGGGGATGGCGCCATTCGGATTTGGCAGGATCGTCCCCTGCGTCGGCAAACCATATTGATATTTCGAAAGATCATGCTGATATTCACCCAATATCGTCAATGACGTTGCATCGGACGGCTGCCACTTGATAGCGGGTGCGATAAATGTCCTGTCGTCAGGCACGTAATCCAGGAATGTATCGCTTTTTCGATGCAGAAACGTCAGGCGATAACTCAGATCCCCGTCCTGTGTCAGCGGACCACCGAAATCTCCTGAAATCTGCTTGCGATTGTAGCTACCGTACTCGACGTTGATTTCGCGTAGTGGAACCTCGGTCGGGCGTTTGCTTATTGTGTTGATGATCCCCCCTGGAGCTGCTCCCCCGTAGAGAACAGATGATGATCCTTTTAGCACTTCCACGCGTTCGAGACCGTAAGGCTCCTGCTGTCCGTCATAGCCGTTGACTTGATATTTCATGCCGTCTCTGTACAGGCTACTGTAGCCCGCCAGCGCGCGGAAGCCTCTGATAATAAAGCTCTCTGTCGTTCTGTCAGCGCCTTCATATCTGTTAACGCCGGCCACGTAGCTCAATGCATCCTGAAGACTTTTGGCATCCCGGCTGCGCAGTTCGTCGCTCCCGATCACCGTCACGGCCTGAGGCGTCTCAATCAGTGGCGTGTCCGTCTTCGTGCCAGTTGCGCTTCTCGTCGCCGCGAAACCCTCGAAATGGCTCGTGGCCGTCTCGCCTTGCCCCTGAACGAGGATCGTATCGAGCACCGTGGAGCCCTCGTCCGGGATCGTGTCGACGGCAGCAATGCCCGGGTTCACCAACGCGGCCGAACCGGGTGCGCTGACACGGACATTGAGGCCGGTGCCGGAGACAAGTCGCTGCAGAGCCTGCGACGGGTTGTAGCTGCCAACAACGGAGCCTGACGTCTTGCCGCTCGCGAGCGCGGATGTATAGCTGATCTGCCAGCCTGTCTGCCGGATGAAAGCGCTGATGGCGGAAGAAAGCGGCTGCGCGGGGATCGAGAACTGTAAGGTCTGATCGGCGGTTGCCGCGCGCGAGCTCTGCTGTGCCTGAGCGAAGGAGACGGCTGCGGCGCTCGCGCATCCAAAGATCGTGGACGTCAACAGCAGCGCCAGCAGACGCCTTTGGTTCCGGCCATGATGGGAAGTTACATTTTCATACGTCGTAGCGGAACGCGCCGTCATCACGCAAAGCCCTCGTTTCGATTTCGAAGGACCGTGAATTCGTACTGTTCCGATCAGGTCCCTCGTACTCTTGACGAACGACGGGTCCCGAGTCGGAAAAAAAACTTGAGAGGTTAGCGCAAGATTATGATTCCGCCCGGCAGGCGGTTCATGGTGACGCCCGCGGCATCGGCGAGGGTGCGGATGGCTGCCTCCACATCGTCGAGGCGATAATTGCCGGTGACGACGAGCTGGCCGACACGGCTGTCCGCGACAATGATCCTGCCGCCATAGTAGCGGCGCAGTTCGTTCAGCACGCGCGACAAGCGTTGGTTTTCGAAGATAATGCGGCCGTCGCGCCATGCCAGCGCGGTGGCCGGATCGGCGGGCATGACGTCCGAGAGCGAGGTTGCCGTTGCGACGATCATCTGGCCGGGTTCAAGATCGGCCGCGTCCCTGGGATTGTTCAAACGGCTGACATGGACGAGGCCACGTTCGAGGATCGTGCGATCTTCGCCCGCGTCGGTGCGGACCGAGAACGCCGTGCCGCGCACCTCTACTTCGCCGTAACTTCCGGCGACGCGGAAGGGATGGTCCGGGTCGGGCTTAACGTCGAAGAACGCCTCTCCCTGCAGGAGCCGGACTTGACGTTTGTCACCGTTGAAATCGACGGCGACGGCCGACGCTGTGTCGAGCATCATGGTCGAACCGTCAGGCAGCGTTACTGTGGTCTTGTCGCCGATCGCGGTAAGGTAGTCGGCTTCCCATCGCAGCATGATCGCCGGATACTGCCAGATAGCGACCGAGATCAGGATGGTGGCCACCAATGGAAAGGCGCGCATGCCCCAGCGAGCGATTGGGCCTCTGGCGTGGCGACGGACGGCAGGGGCTATCGGGAGACTGTCTACGGCTTTCGCGAAGCTCGATGCGCTCCACATCGCCTCAAGGTCGCGATATTCTTGGACGTGGCGCGGGCTGGTCGCGAGCCAGCGCTCGAACGCGGCCCTGGTCGCCGGGTCGGCTGTCGTGTTGCGGAGCCGGGCGAACCATTCGAGCGCCTCGTCCACGACGGGATCCTCATGTTTGAACCCGTCTTCCGGCGTCTCGTGGTCTATGTCCTTACGTCCCACTCAAGTCGTCCAATCGCTACTGTGTCGCGGGGGTCCTTATACATGAGACGTTCGACACTCCGAAATTCAGCAAAATTTCTCGCAGCTCTGCCGGGGCGCTGTCGCGAGGATTTCTATGGCTTGGTACGGCAGCAGGCGGCCAGCGGCCGCCGAACACCGCCGCGGCTAGCGGCCATCGAGCCGGGCGAGCCTCTCGCGGCAATGCGCCATCGCCAGCTTGAGATCGCTGAAGACAGTCCGCTCGGAGATGCCGAGATGCTCGGCGATCTGCCGGTTGGACCATTCCTCCAGCCGGCTGAGGATCATGACCGACTGAGCCCGCGGGGGCAAGCCGTCGAGAGCCTTTCGGAACGCCTCGAAGCGCTCGCGCTCCACCAGCGCCGCTTCGAGGGACGGAACGTTGTCGGGGATGTTCTGGAGCACATCCTCGCCGAGCCCGTCAGTCTCATATTCGGCGCGCATTTTGCGGCGGCGCTGGTGATCGAGCGCGAGATTGCGGGCCGTCTGCTGCAGGAACGCCTCGATATGCTCGATCGGACCGCTCTCGATCGCGCGCCGGGCGCGAAGATAGGCTTCCTGCGCGACGTCCTCGGCGGTCTGCGGATCACCGACGATCCGCATGACCGTCCACATCAGCGAGCGGCGGTGGTTCTGGAAGATTGCGTTCAGGATTGCGGGCAATGGACCGGTCCTCCACCCATGCGGAGGGCCAGTCGAATGGCAGACTGGATGACGACGATGGCGGGCTGCCGGTCATGCGACCGACCATAGCTTCCGGACCTACACCCAACGTCACTGCGCACTTCGTCTACCGCTCCACGCTGTTACAGGCAGGCCCGTCTCCAAGTCCCTGCTGGACATGCATTAGCCCGAGGCGGATTTTGCGTGCAAGCACAATGAATTAGAACTGATCCAACGTGCAGCAGTAACATGAGTGCTTTGCACAAGTTTTGTGTTTGATTTCATTCACAGACTCGCGGTCGAGCAGAGAGCGCGGTTTTTACGTTCCGATACAGAGAATTCACAGCAGCAGTGGCGGACATGCCACACATCCTGCCCCTTAATTCGTGAGCTGGCGTTTGCCAGGCGGAAACCCCTATCCGTCGGATGCCCCGCCGACTGGGCCGATTTCCTCCGGACTTTCATGCCCAAGTCTCGTCACCTCGGCGAGACGCCTGCCATGCGTTGTGCGACCACATACCTTCCTTAACGCACCTGCTGCATTCGCCTTTCTGCAACAGGTTGTATCCAGACTACCCTCGTCGTGAGGGACCCTTTCCATGAGAAAACAGATCGTCTGCGTGATATTGGCCGCTGGACTAAGCGGATGCGGCCACGCACCCACGCGTATGGATTCCGCGCTCGTCCAGTTCTCGCAAGTCCTCGGAGCGCTGAAATGCGCGTTCGCCACGGCACTGGTGAAGGAAAACCAGACGGGCAACATTCCGAGCCTCGCCGGCCAAGTCGCCAACGGACGCTCGACCTCAAGGTAATCTACAAGCGTAATGCCGATTTCGGCATCAAAGGAAGCGGTCGCCGGCGGCCCCTTTCTTTTCAGCTATCTGGGTTAAACTGGCAGTATAATACCAAGTTTAGCCATAGCTCGCAGGAGACCAATACGATCAAAACTTGAGTGAACCCCTCGGGCTGGACAACGGGACATGGAGAAACTGATACACTCTGCGGGCCTCAATCGGAGAAGGCTCCTGAAATCCCATATCGACAGCATTCGACACCGTTCAAATTGCAGCTTTGCCAGGATATCCGAAACGGCGTCATCGACGGCGCGACGCACAGCGCACCGTATGGCATTTCGGCCAACCTCATACAGCCATGGTTGACGCAGTTCGATCGTGGTGAACTGAACGATGAAGAGGCGGAAGCGAGCGTCATCGCGGAGTAGAGGCCCACATTGCGGCGCTCGAACGCAAGGTCGGCCAGCTCACGATGGAGCTGGACCTGGTGAAAAAAACTCCGCGCAGCGGCGGCTGCCGATTGACAGCCTATGCGGGCGGGAAGGGAAAGGATGTCGGGCCTGAGCGGCTGAACGATCAGGAGGTGGCGCGCCTCGTCAAGAAGACCGCACTCGCCGCCGGCATGCGCGGCGATCTTTCCGAAGCCGAGCGCGGCCAGAAATTCGCGGGCACTCGCTTCGCGCCGGCCTCACCTCCTCGGCCGAAGCCGACGAGCGCTATGTGCAAAAACAGCCCGGCCATGCCGCAGCCGAAATGACCCGCCGCTACCAGCGCCGGCGTGATCGCTTCCGCATAAATCTCACAAAGCGGCGGGATTATAAAGGCTCCTTTGCCGAATATATCAAATTGCTTGTTTTCGAGAGCTTCTTCTACCGACAGACTACGACGACGAAGAACTCGCGGTAGCAGAAGAAGGGATCATCCAACACGCGGTCTGGAGCGTCGGCAAGTTCCCGCCAGTATCGCTGATCGTCAGCAGGGAGGTCGTAGTCTGGGGCGACACCTGCGAAATAGGAGAGAAGATCGAGTAGATAATTCCGCGTGCGAATATCGGCGGGCGCCCAGCGCTCCACCATCCAGCCCTTCCGCCAGACAATTTCCCAACCTGTTTGCTCCAGCAATGCCGGCAAGCGGGAACCGCAATCTGTTCCGAGCACATCCTTCTTTCGAAACGTCTCCATCCGGGCCGCCATGAAACGGGTAAAGATGCCGTAGTCGATCGGCCGTATTTGCAGGGATGTCGAATCGAACTCCTTGACCGCATATAACCCGCCCGGTTTCAGCACCCGCGCCGCCTCGGCGGCAGCCTGTCGGAATTCGGCAGGCGTCAGGTACTGCATGACATTCGCGGACCAGACGCAGTCGAATGACGCATCCGTAAAGGGTAGAGCCAGGACGTTTCCAATCTGAACGCTGGCATTTGCGCCCAATCCCGTTCCTGCAAGCAAAGTACCGGCCATATCGACATTCTCGGGATCGAGATCGAGGGCGGCGAGCGAACCAGCCTCGCCGACAAGTCCGGCGATCTGCGGCAGGAAGCCGCCGCTCCCGCATCCTGCGTCAAGTACGTTCCATCCTCGCCTGATGCCGACCTCTTCCAGCGCCGCTTCATATTCCGGCCGGGAGGACTCGAAATGCAGATCGAGCCATCCTGCATTGCTGGCTTCGTGGCCGGCGCTTGTCGTGTTTCTCGTCA
>NZ_WXZP01000011.1:0-16003 GCF_011319365.1 Rhizobium flavescens | reverse complement strand
CATGACGAAGAAGCCGATTGCGCTGATCACCGGCGCCAACAAGGGACTTGGTAAAGAGGTTGCCCGCCAGCTCGGCGGTCTCGGAACGCGAGTCTACCTTGGCAGCCGGGATGGCGAGCGCGGACAGGCCGCGGCGGACGACCTGGCGAAGGAAGGAGCGGACGTGATGGCGATTGCACTCGACGTCACGGACGAAACGAGCATCGTGGCTGCGGCACGGCAAATCGAAGATCGGGAGGGATTGCTCGACGTTCTCGTCAACAATGCAGGCGTCCTCTATCGTGTGCCCGCGCTTGAGACGGACGCAGCGAACATCTTTGCAACTTACGACGTCGACGTCTTTGGCACCGTGCGGACCATCCGTGCATTCCTGCCGCTACTGCAAAGATCGCCGCATCCGGCACGCGCACTGTGAAAAAGGGCGCGAAAATCGTCGTGGACCTTGCGACGCTTCCCGACAGTCGCCCCAGCGGGGGCTATTTCAACGAGGATGGTCCATTGCCATGGAGAAGATTATTCTTGACTGTTTGTTCCAGAATACTTATCTCAACTCTTATGGCAAGGATCAAGGAATTCGATAGGGACAAGGCGCTGGACGCAGCAGTGGATGTATTTCGGGAGCACGGCTTCGACGGGACATCGACGGAGATGCTGGTCAAGGCCATGAAGATCGGCCGCCAGAGCCTCTACGACACGTTCGGCGACAAATGGGTCCTCTATCGCCTCGCGGTGGAGCGCTATGTATCTGCGGAGACCGAAGCGCACATTGGCAAACTGCGCAGCACTGGGCGTGCAATTGACGGCATTTCGGCAATGATGGCGCGGTTGGTGGCTGAAGCAGATCGGGCATGTCTTGGTGTCAACTCGATCTGCGAGTTCGGGCAGAGCCGTCCGGACCTGACAGAAGTACATCATGCTGCCGATCATCGGTTGCGACACGCAGCACGGGAGTGCGTCAGGCAAGCTCAGGACGCGGGGGATCTGGATAAGACGCTGTCCGTAGATGCGGTGATCGACTTTCTCATCGCCAGCATCGCCGGCATTCGGATTGCTGCGCGCGCGGGTGCGGGCCAAGAAACACTGCAGTCGCTCGGTGAGTTGGCGCTCCGCGCCCTGATGCCTCGGTAAAAAAATTTAACCTATTCTGGAACGAACAGTCAAGAAAGGACTGAAAATGAAAGCGGTCGTCATGAACAGCATTGGGGATACCGATGTCATGGAAGTCGTCGAATATCCGGAGCCCGTCGCAGCACAAGGACATGTACTCGTTGAAATTGCCGCGGCCGGCGTTAATTTCATGGACATTGGAGTTCGGCAAGGCATGGCCTGGACCGATACCCCGAATCCCAAAATACTTGGCGTCGAAGGTGCAGGGCGCGTTCTCGCCGTCGGTGAAGGCGTGACGGATTTCTTCGCGGGAGATCGCGTGGCCTGGGTCTACGCTCCAGGAAGCTACGCGAAGCGGATCTCGTTACCCGCCAGTTCGCTGGTTCGTCTGCCTGATTTCATCGATGACCGGACGGCTGCCGCAGTCATGATGCAGGGACTGACGGCAAGCCACTTCGCCACCGATTTCTACCCGGTTCAGCCGGTTGACATTGCACTGGTGCATGCGGCCGCCGGAGGCGTCGGCCTGCTGCTGACCCAGATCATCAGACTGCGCGGTGGGCGCGTCATCGGACGCGTTTCCTCCGAAGACAAAGTCGCCATCGCCAAACAGGCAGGCGCCGAGCATGTCATCGCCGACAGCAAGGGAGATTTCGCGCAGCAAGTCCTGCACTTGACGAATGGCAGGGGTGTCGATGTTGTCTACGACGGTTCGGGCCCCAAGACCTTTCAGGGCTCTCTCGACAGCCTGCGCCGTTCGGGGACCTTTTGCTGGTACGGCCCTGTTCTGGGCGGGCCGGGCCTCATCGACATCATGAGTCTGCCGAAAAGCATCAAGATCGGCTACGCGGTCTTCTCCGACCATATTTCCTCACCGGAACGCCTTCGCGCCCGTACCACCCAGCTTTTCGACTGGATCCGGGATGGCTCGCTGAAAATCAACATTGGAGGAAGTTATCGTCTCGAAGACGCCGCGTTGGCCCACGCCCACATGGCAAGCCGACGCACGACCGGCAAGTTGCTTCTCGTCCCCTAGTCGTCATTTGAGTGCGCCATCGCCCGCATTCTGCCCTGGCTCCGCAATTCGAGAGAGGAGCCAGGCGGTCGTCGGCGACTAGGCCAGTGCCCTATCGACATCGCTCTGATCAGTCCCGCTTCAGCAACCGCTCGAGCCAGCCGTTTCGCGCAGCGACACAAGCGCGAGCGAGATCGGATTGAGGGGCGATGTCGTAAAAGCCATGAAAGGCTCCGCCCCAGACACGCAATTCGCATTGACCACCAGATGCGAGGATTCGGACTGCATAATCGATGGCTTCATCACGAAAAACCTCGCACGCGCCGACATCGATAAACTTCGGGGGCAGCCCGGAGAGATCTGCGGCCCGCGCCGGTGCGCTATAGGGCGACACCTCGGCACCCCCGCAGTCCGTGCCGAGCACCGCCGCCAGGCAGTCCGGTTGCTGGTCGTGTCCCACACCCCGACACCATCAAACAAGTGGGCAGACGCGGTGGTATTTCGATCATCGATCATAGGGCACTGCAGCAACTGACCCAGCAATCGCGGACCGTTTCGGTCTCGTGCCAAGAGCGCCGTGCCCGCCGCGAGCCCGCCGCCACCGCTCCCACCGAAGACCGCCAGGCGATCCGGATCGAACTTGAGCGCGGCCGAATGCGACGCCATCCACAACAGGCCTGCATAGCAATCTTCCACCGGAATTGGCGCCGGATGTTCTGGCGCCAACCGGTATTCGACGTTACACAGACCGCGTCATGTTTGATCGCCCACTCAACCAGGGGAGCAGCACCGGCAAAACGATTGCCCATGACCATGCCGCCGCCATGCAGGAAAAAGATCGCGGGGCCGATCTGGTCATGGCCTTTGCGGGTGATGACCGAAATCACGAGCTCATCTCCCTCATATCCCGGGATCCGGTGATCGACGCAATTCACCGGATAATTCTGCAGCAGATCCTTCCGGGTTGGGCTGCTTATTTCTCTGAAATAGGGCAGCCGATCGAGCGTCATCCCGGTCGGCACGAAATCGCCAATTGATGCCAGAACTTTGGTGAGTTGAGGGTCGTAGATCAGTTGGGACATGGTTACTTCCGCGTCTGGAGAGAATGACAGAGTAAGGCTGTGAGTACCTTTATCCGTTCGTCCGGCTAACTTGATGAAGCGCAGCCAGCGAGATCCACCCGCCTGTCCATCCCGACATTTTCGAGGAAGGCGTCGTCGTGGCTAACGATCAACAGGGCACCGTCATAGGCCCTCAACACCGCTTCAACCGTCTCTATGGACTCGATGTCGAGATGATTGGTCGGTTCATCCAGGATCAACAGTGACGGGGGAGTGGCACCGCCGAGCACACAGGCAAGGCCGGCGCGCAGGATCTGTCCCCCACTTAACGATTCCACGCGCTGGAGGGCGGCATCCGCGCGAAAACGAAAGCCGGCCAAAGCGGCCCGGCAAGCATTTTCGGATGCGCCGGGGCTCAGTCGCTTGAAATTGTCGAGGATACTTTCACTGCGATCAAGAAGGCTGACACTTTGGTCCAGCATCGTCGCAGGAACAGATAAAGTGACCTTGCCGGTTATGGGCATGATCTCTCCTGTGATCACCTTCAGTAGCGTTGTTTTGCCAGACCCGTTAGGCCCCGAAAGCGCCACACGCTGAGGCCCGACAATCGAAAGGGACAGATCCCGGATAACGGGATGCCTCGAATCATAGCCCGCCGCAATGCGATCAAACGATAGTACCGCCTTGCCGTTAGGCAGGTTTGTCGAGGGAAGATTCACAGAAAATGGCTGGAGCACTTCGACTCTCGCCTTGGCGGATGCGACCGCACCCAAAGCATCGGAGCGCTGGCGTCCGGCAAGTTCCACCACCTTGCCTCGGCTAGCCTCCGCATTGCTCTTCCGCCGACCGAGGAGAATTTTTGGCATGTCACCTTTTCCTGCTTTGCGGTTACCCGCTGCGTTCCGCCGGTCCTGCCGTTCCGCCAGCACCTGCGCCTTGCGGTCGATCTCCTCGGCTGTCTTTTGAGCATGGGCGAGGCTCTGCTCGGCGGCATTCAATTCGATTGCCTTCGCCGACCGATAGTCGCTCCAGTTGCCGCCGTAGCGTTTCGCACCAAGCGTGGTTAATTCAGTGATGGCATCCATATACTCAAGCAGTCCGCGATCATGGCTGATGACGATCGCCCCGCCTTTCCACCTGCTGAGAAGGTCGATCACCGCTTGCCGGCCGGCTCTGTCCAGATTGTTGGTCGGCTCATCGAGCAGAAGAAAATCCGGTTCCTTGAAGAGAGCCGCCGCAAGAGCAGCCCTGGTCCGTTGTCCACCAGATAAATGATTGAGCAGTGTATCGGGCTCGGCAGCCAGCCCAAATCGGGCAAGTGCCGACAACATACGCTCCCTGACCGTCCAATCGGTCTCCGCCAGATCCTCAAGGCTGGCTTCCCCGCTTTCTGCCCGGGCGAGCAAGTCTAGCGCCTGCCCGGCACGGAAAAGATCGGCGATCGTTTCATCTGTCTCGACATCCAGCATCTGCCGGACGAGCGCCACCGTACCCTCGACGGTTATGGACCCCGCAGACGGGGAGAGCAGACCGCAGATCATTTTCAGCAGGGTCGTTTTGCCGACACCATTTCGCCCGACCAGACCAGTTCGTTCCAGTCGAAACGATAGGTCGAGGCCCTCGAATACCGGATCACCGTCCGGCTTGACGCAGGAAAGACCCGACAACACGATGGAAGACATATCAAACCTGTTGCAACGAAATAAACGGCACGATACCGTGCTGTTATCAAATTATTCGGGTATCAGCAACGGTGACCCTCAAATCCCCCTCCATCCGACGCTTCGAGGTCGCATGAAGAAAATACAGCCACCACGCCCGGGAGGACGACCGACACGCGAGGAGGCGGCGAGCCTTACCCGGCAGATTCTGGACGAAGCCCGCGCCGTCTTTGCAAAGAAGGGTATCGCCAACGCTTCGATGGAGGAGATTGCAGCGCGCCAGGCGATCTCCAAACACACACTATATCGTCGATACGGGAACAAGAAGGCGCTTCTGGAGGCCGTGGTTGAGCGCGATCTCGCCCGGTTTCGAGCAGCGCTCGCAAATGCGGCAAAGCAGCACGAGGAACCCCTGCTCGCCCTCCATGGGATCGCATTTCGCTATTTCCTGTTCGGCATGGACAGGGACTATTCGGCCTTCTACCTCTCAGTCATTGCAGAGGCCGTGGTATCGGCGTCCCTTCGAGAAAGGCTGGCGATCTGGTCGAGCGCTGCGCTGGAGCCCATGGTCGACGCAATCATCGCTGCTCAGCAATCAGGTGCCCTCATTGAAGGCGACTCATCAGAACTATGCGGCGTCCTCGTCGATCTGCTGGAGGGCGCCAACAACCGCATCCGCCTCGGCCTTTGCGACACTCCCGATGAAGCCGAGTGCCGCCACGTTTTCGAAAGCCGATGGACGATCTTCCAGACTGCCATGACACCTAAAGTCCTGATGGAAAAGGGGAGCGACTGTTTCAGAGGCGCTCCCTCTTCGATCTCCAACCCTCTCTACCCCAGAAGACCAACGGCCGTGGCCAGCGCGGCTATCGGGGACGGTTCCGGCGAGAACACGTCATGAACGCAGGGCGCTGCGAAGACGGCAAGCGCGAGCATGCCAACGATCAGGCGTTTAATCGAACCCTCCGGGAGGTTGCGGAGACTGCTCAGGCAAGCTTCAGTTCAACCGCGATGTTGCCCCGTGTCGCCTTGGAATAGGGGCAGGTCTGGTGAGCTTCGTCGATAAGAACCCGTGCAAGGTCGGCATCGAGCCCCGGAAGGCTGACATTCAGCCGGGCCTGCAGCAGGTAGGCGCCGTCAGTCATTCCGAGGTCGACTTCGGCATTGACGGCCGTCGTCGCTGGCAGCGCCAGCTTATGTTTGCCCGCGGCAATGCCCAGTGCACCGATAAAGCATGCGGACCAGCCAGCAGCAAAGAGTTGCTCGGGATTTGTGCCGGGCTTGTTGCTACCCGGAGGCGAAAGCTTGACGTCAAGCTGCGCATCGTCACTGCGCGCCGCACCGTCGCGTCCGCCGGTAGTATGGGTCTTGGCAGTATAGAGAACTTTTTCGATCTTGGTCATGGAACACTCCTTTATTCGTTCGCATAGAACGACGTGGTTGACGGAGGTGTTCTGGCGCATCGACGTATCCGGCATGTTTTCGAAAAGGGCTAAATTGTATCCCATCGTAGGAGCGACGCGTCGCGTAGGTCAGGGTAGCGATATTTCCGCAGCAAGCCCGCCATCGTCGCGATTGTAGATACGCACCATCCCACCGATCGAGACGGCTAGCTGCTGGGCAATCGCCAATCCAAGCCCTGTGCCTCCTGTGTCCCGATTGCGGGACGTCTCGAGACGATAAAAGGGTTGCATGACGGACTCCAGCTTGTCGTCGGGAATGCCTGGTCCATGGTCCATGACTGCGATGATAATATTTCCCTCGCCCGATCTTTCGACGCTGATCTCTGCCGCACCGGCAAACTTGAGGGCGTTGTCGATGAAATTGGTCAGGATACGTCGCAACGCATGCGGCTTGGTCAGGACAGTCCCCTGAACAATGCCGGTTACCGAAACCGCCTTGCCGGTATCCTGATAGTCGTAGGCGATGCTGTCGATGAAGGAAGCAAGATCGATGCGCGAGTTTTTCTCGCCATTGCCGTGCGAACTGCGCGCATAGGCAATTCCGTCCTGCACCAACCGCTCGATTTCGCGCAGATCGCCGACCAGCTTGTCCTTTTCTGGGCTGTCGTCCGCCATGTCAGCGCGAAGCCGCATGCGCGTGATCGGCGTCTGCAGGTCATGGGAGATTGCCGCAAGGATCTGCACACGTTCTTCCAGGTAATGGGCGATACGGTCACGCATGGCGTTGAACGCACGTGCCGCATGGGCAACCTCGTTCGGACCATCTTCGTTCAAGGGAGACCCTTGTCTGCTGGGATCGAGTGCATCGGCAGCAGCAGCGAGAGCGCCAAGCGGACGAATGGCGAGGCGCACCGCAAACCAGGTGCAAAGGATGAGCAGAACCATCTGGGCTGCGAAGACATACGGCAGCCATTCGGCTAAGGGCATCACCCCGCGCGGGGTCACATCGATTGTCAGCGGCGAACCGTCCGACAGCGTCAGATGCCCCTGCAGCCGCATGTGGTCGCCCGGTATGGCTTCGACGCGGATCGGGAACCGGTTGCCGGCCGCCTGCCCGATCCGGTCCGCGATCTCCGCGCCACGCCCCGACAAGTCCGGAACACCGGGAAGCCCTGGCCCAAGGACAAGGCGATAGCTGCCGCGACTCAGGCGATCCAGCCAATCAGGCCGCTCGCTGGCGGGAAGACGGTCGAGAACAGCGATAGACGTGGCCAGATCGCTCTCCAATGTCCCGAGCATGACGGCCTTGGCCGACATATAGCGCTCGGCAAAAAGAATACTGAAAGACAGGCCATAGGCGACCGCCAGCCCAGAAAATAGGATCAGGAACAATCGCGAGCGAAGGGTGCCCGGCCACCAGCCAGAAAGAGACTTGCTGCCACTACTCATGTCTTCGGCACCGAGATTTCAACAGGTACGGAGAACACATAACCTTCTGCCCGCACCGTCTTGATGTAGGTCGGCTCGCGCGCATCATCGCCAAGCCGCTGGCGCAGACGGCTGACCAGAAGGTCAATCGAGCGGTCGAATAGTTCGGCATCGCGGCCCTGCGTGAGGTTCAGGATCTGGTCGCGATTGAGCACGCGTTGCGGATGATCGATAAACACCCGTAGCAGTCGGTACTCGGCGCCGCTCAAGGCAACCTCTGTTCCGTCATGGTCAAGAAGATGCCGGCCGACGGTGTCGAGCCGCCAATCGCCGAAGGTCAGCAGTTGGCCGGCTTCGCTGATCTGCAGGTTGGGCGGCAACATACGCGTACGCCGCAGCACCGCCTTGATACGGGCAAGTAGTTCCCTCGCCGCAAACGGCTTCGGCAGATAGTCGTCGGCGCCCATTTCCAGCCCGATGATCCGATCCATCTCGTCGTCGCGTGCCGTCAGCATGATGACCGGCGTCGCCTTGTGCTTGCCGGCGCGCAGTTCCCGGCACAGCACCAAGCCATCATCCCCGGGCATCATCACGTCGAGCACGATCAGGTCCACCGTGCTGGCTTCCAGGAAACTGCGCATCTGCCGACCATCGGCGGCAACTGTCGTTCGAAGACCGTTCTTCTTCAGATAGCTTGAGACCAGCTCGCGAATTTCGCGGTCGTCATCGACAATCAGAATATGGTCGACATGCTCCATTTGTGACCTTTCAAGGATCCGAAACCAGGCAAGTTTAGTTTCCGCGTTGGCTGCCACGAGTAAAGCGGTTTCTCGCGGCAGCCTTGCGATCAGAATTGCGCCACGTCGATGATGGCCTGGGCGAATGCCTCCGGCGATTCCTGTGGCAAATTATGCCCGACACCTGCTATATTCCGGTGCTCGTATCTTCCAGAGAACTTCTTTGCATAGGCCGATGGTTGCGGATGGGGCGCACCATTGGCATCGCCTTCCATGGTGATCGTCGGAATGGTGATCACCGGACCCATGGCGAGCTGCCTCTCGAAGCCATCGAACTTCTCCTCACCGTCTTCGAGACCGAGCCGCCAGCGGTAATTGTGAATTGTGATGGCGACGTGGTCCGGATTGTCCAAGGCGGCGGCCGATCGGTTAAACGTCGCATCGTCGAACATCCAGGTGGGCGATGCCGTCCGCCAGATGAGCTTTGCAAATTCGTGCGTGTTGGCGGCATAGCCGAGCCGTCCCCGCTCGGTGGCGAAATAGAATTGGTACCACCAGGAGAGTTCCGCGGCCGGCGGCAATGGCTTGCTGTTGGCGGCCTGGCTGCCGATGAGATAGCCGCTGACCGAAACCATCGCCTGGCAGCGTTCCGGCCAGAGAACCGCCATGATGTTGACGGTGCGCGCACCCCAGTCATATCCACCCAGGATCGCCTTGTCGACGCCGAGCGCATCCATGAAGGCAATCATGTCGGCAGCCAGTGCCGCCTGCTGGCCATTTCGCGGTGTCTCGTCCGAGAGGAAACGCGTCGTGCCGTAGCCACGCAGATAGGGAATAAGCACGCGGTAGCCTGCATCGGCCAGGATCGGTGCCACATCAACATAGCTGTAGATGTCGTATGGCCAGCCGTGAACGAGCAGGACAACGGGACCATCGGCCGGGCCGGCTTCCGCATATCCGATATCGAGTACGCCTGCCTTGATCTGCTTGAGTGCCGCGAACGCAATTTGCCCTCCCGCCTTGACCGAGGCCGGGGCCGCGGCGGGCATCTGGGCATGGGCAATCGTGCTCATGCCCAATTGCGTGGCAGCCACGGTCATGGCGGCGATACCGAAGAAGCGCCGGCGCTGGTGGTTGAATTGAGGGGACATCGTTCTCTCCATCTTGATTGATTGTGATGAAAAGAAAGCCAACTCCACGTATCCCGCATATGTCCCGTCAAGCCCTGAATTGAATGCGCATGTAGCCTCCGCAGCCTTCGATACAGTCTGATACAACTCGCGCCACCCGCCGACCGGGCTTGCCAACAATTTGTATCGCTCTGTTGTGGATGGGCCGGGTCCTACACTGCGGTACATTTCCGATGGAAGCCCGACACATGCGGGACACGTCGCTCCGACCAGATTGGCCCTGTTGCTGGTCGCGCCCCATCGCCGTCCAGAACCCGACCAACCGGTTTCAAGGAAACGACGATGACGCTTCTTATCATTGCCTACCTCGGAGGGGCGCTGACCATCCTCAGCCCGTGCATCCTTCCCATTCTACCCTTCGTCTTTGCCCGAGCTGGACAGCCCTTCTTCAGAAGTACCTTTCCCATGCTGATCGGCATGAGCGTCACGTTCGCATTGGTAGCGACGCTTGCAGCAGTCGGCGGGAGTTGGGCGATCCATGCCAATGAATACGGTCGTCTCGCCGCGATCCTGCTGCTCGCCGTCTTCGGGGTCAGCTTGTTGTCACCACGCGTTGCGAGCATCATCACCCAGCCCGTCGTCGATTTCGGCAACAGGCTGCTAAACGTGTCGGGCAGGCCAGGCTCTGTGCCGACTGCGGCGAGTTCATTCATCCTCGGCGTTGCAACCGGGCTCCTTTGGGCGCCGTGCGCCGGGCCGATCCTTGGCCTTCTGCTGACAGGCGCGGCGTTGAATGGCGCCAACCTCCAGACGACTGTTCTGCTTGTCGCTTATGCTGCTGGCGCCGCGACATCGCTTGCCATCGCTCTCCTCATCGGCGGCAAGTTGATTGCCGGCATGAAGCGGTCGCTCGGCATCAGCGAGCGTATTCGCCAAGGGCTGGGAGCCGCAGTTCTGGCTGGCGTCGCGGTCATTGCGCTCGGTCTCGACACCGGTCTCCTGGCGCGGCTCTCTTATGCCAGCACCTCCACATTCGAGCAGGCCATACTAAACCAACTGAAAGACAAGTCAGCAAGCGAGCCTCCATCCGTTGTTGCCAGCAATGACACAACATCCGCTGTCATCGAAGCAGGACAGCCGTTCCGCAGCAATCTGCCCGTCGAGGGCGCGTCGCCTTCGCTGAACGGCGCCGTCGAGTGGCTGAACTCGCCGCCGCTGACGAGGGAACAGCTTCACGGCAAGGTCGTCCTCATCGATTTCTGGACCTATTCCTGCATCAACTGCATCCGGACCTCCCCCTATGTTCGCGCCTGGGCCGAAAAATACAATGATCAGGGCCTGGTCGTGATCGGTGTACACGCCCCGGAATTCGCCTTCGAGAAGAAGATCGACAACGTCAAAAAGGCGATCGAGGAGTTCAAGATCGGTTATCCGGTTGCAATCGACAATGACTACAAGGTCTGGCGTGCGTTCCAAAACAGCTATTGGCCGGCACAGTACCTGATCGATGCAAAGGGGCAGATCCGCTACCACCACTTTGGCGAAGGCAATTACCGCCAGACCGAGCAGGCGATCCAGGACCTGTTGCGAGAAACCAGCGACGATCTGGCAGCGACCACAACCGTGACGCCCAATCCCAAGGGCGTCGAGGCGAGCCCCGATCTCAAAAACATCCGCTCCGGCGAGAGCTACCTGGGCTATGAGCGCGCAGCAGACTTCGTCTCTCCGGAAGGCCTCCGCGCGGATGTGGTCACCACATATTCCGCCGATAGACCAGCTCTCAATGAATGGGGCCTTTTCGGAACCTGGACGATCGGCGCCGAGCGCGCCGTACTGGACCAGCCGGATGGCGGCATCGTCTACCACTTTAGCGCCCGCGATCTGCATCTGGTGCTCGGACCCGAAGCGACCGGTAAGCCTATTCGCTTCCAGGTGACGATCGACGGCACGGCACCTGGGCTCGATCACGGCACAGACATCGATGCTGACGGCTACGGCACGGTGACGTCTACCAGGCTCTACCAGCTCGTTCGCCAGTCCGGCGACGTGGAGGAGCGGACATTCAAGATCCGCTTCCTCGACTCAGGCGTCGAAGCCTACGCCTTCACCTTCGGCTGACACCCCATCCTTCGCATCAAGACCTTCCACGACAACAGGAGTAAAACGCATGAACCGACATTCCATCTCGATCCTCGCACTCGCCTTCGCCGCCAGCGTCATCGCTTATTCTGCGCAGGCCGCCGAGGTCAAAAACATCGTCATCGTTCATGGCGCACTTGCCGATGGTTCGGGATGGCGCAAGGCATCCGATATCCTGGTCCAGCGAGGTTTCAATGTCACGATCGTGCAGCAGCCGATTACGTCGCTCGCCGACGATATCGCCGCCACCAACCGGGTGCTCGATTTGCAGGACGGCCCGACGCTTCTCATCGGTCACAGCTATGGTGGAATGGTAATCACCGAGGCTGGCCACAATCCCGTTGTCGCTGGTCTCGTGTATGTCGCTGCCTTCCAGCCGGACCAGGGCGAAAGTCTCATAAGCCTCGCAAGTTCGAAGCCCGCTGGCGGCATGAATATCCGCGAGACGAAGGACGGGAAGTATCTCTATCTCGATCCCGCGGGCTTCGCGAAGGACTTCGCCGCGGACCTGCCGAAGGACGATGCGGCGTTTCTGGCAAGATCGCAGGTCTTCGCCTCGAAAGAAGCGTTCTCAGCCAAGATAGGGGATCCCGCTTGGAAGACGAAACCGAGCTGGTCCATTGTTGCGACCGAAGATCGCTCCATCAATCCTGATCTGGAGCGTGAAATGGCCAGCCGCGCCGGCAGCAGCGTGACCGAGATCAAATCCAGCCACGCCGTCTTCGCCTCTCAGCCCGAGAAGGTTGCTGAGATCATTGAAACAGCAGCGAAGGCTCTCTAGCACGGGCATAAAGTGGCGATCCGGCAACATGGATCGCCACTGAAACTAATTCGCTCTTGAAGAGAGTCGAACCGCCGACCCAGTCGGCCGGCTCACACGTTAGCGCCGAATTTACGTTTACGCACAGCTACGTGCTCTCGGGAAATGGTTGATGTGGGGTCGTAAGCAACCATTCGTATTTGAGGGACTTCAAACGAGAAGCGGACATATATCCGATATGAGCCCGAGGTCGCCTAAGTCGGGCTTTCTCAACGGGCTTCTCAATGCTTTATCTATCCCCCGCCACAGACAGACATCGACTTCCAATCTCATATTAGCTGGCATCGCCCTCTACTGATTGCAGTGACGAACCGCCAAGCGTTGTTGCAACCCGGTTGCTCTTCAATATTGGTTGAAACATTCACTCGATCACGCTGGGCGTGGTGTTGAGGAGGAGCACCTTGCCGACAGCGTCAACAATCAAGATCTCGGAAACGCTCGACCCGCTCAATGGTCCGCAGAAGGGTTTTTTCGGTTGGCTTCCAAGCCGGGCAGTATGCCCTCTGGTTGGGATCTGCTATTTAGCGGGAACGCGTGGCCGGGCTGGACGGTGTGCTGTCCAAGCTGCTAGAGAACCTGTGCCTGCGCATCACCGGCGCCGATTGCGAGCACCATCGCGCCTTTGACGCGATTCTCGGTCTTGCCGATCTGTCTGCCGACGAGAGAGCACAGATCGACCTCGCGCGGCCGGTTGCATCCTGGCCGATCCACGCCGCACTCATCGACCGACTCTGGAACAAGTACTCCAAGGCGCTGGGTACCGAGGTTCAGGACCGGCCCTTCGACTACCTGCTGTGGGACGTTCTCGACTTCGCCACGACATTTGCAGTGCAGAGGGCCGACGCCGAGCACCTGGCGATCGGTATGCTGGTTCTCGAAGGCGTGGTATCGGATCTTGCAACTGCAAACTGGGATGGCCTACTGGAAGCCGCAATGGTTGAACTCGGTCGGCCGAACGAGACGTTTCTCGTCGCTGTTACCGGGGGCGATCTCCACGGACCGCCGGGGATCGGGAGGTCGTACAAGTTCCACGGCTGTGCGAACCGGGCAATAGCTAACGAAGCCGAGTATCGGCCACTGCTTGTGGCGAGGGAAGCGGCCATCACGCATTGGGCTCTGAACCCGCGCTTCACCCAGATGCGGGAACAGCTCCGGGCACTAATTGCCCGTTCAAGAACGCTGATGATCGGTCTTTCCAGGCAGGACACCAACATCCAGCAGCTGTTCAGCGCGAATGGCTGCGCCTGGAATTCCGCCCCGCCGCCGATCGTGTTCGCGGCCCAGGAGCTCTCTGAGGGACAGAAATTATCCTCGAGGGTGCGTACCAGGGTGACTATGAGGCCAACCGTCACCAGATTCGGACAGATGCCACCCTGCCTGCCTTCGGAAACCCACTGCTGCTGGCTACTGCTGAGAACAATGTTCAGCAAGCTTGCCGCGCTTGCAGGTCTGCTGACGTCGCCAGCCGTTGGTGCTACGGGCAAGCAGAGCCTTGTCGATGGACTCAAAGCGCTTGAAGGTGCCGCGGCGCGGGCCGGTAACGCCAACCGGTACGATTGCGCCCGGACCATTGCAGCGTTGATCGGGCGGGTCTCCGAACAATTTCTCGGGCGTCCGGGCAGCGCCGGCCGCCGCCCCTATGAGCCGCTAAGTGCGCAGCCGGCACATCTGATGCAGCAGGACCCGGCGGCGGAGTTCTCCGCCAGGCCGGAAGCCGCTGCCGCACTGGGCCTGATCGGCCAGGGGCTTGTCGCCAGTGGTCGGTTGCGGTGGACGATCCGGAGCAGCCGACGAGCGGGGCACTGCGACTTGTCGCCACGGCGGCCGAGGCCCGCGTGTTTCTCGCCGCCAATGACGATAATATCAACCAGCTCGTCGCGTCCGGGGCATTTGACGAGGCAGACGACGACGTTGTCGTCATCTGCTCGCGCAAGGTCACTCCCCGGCAACAGCGAAGCCCATCCAAGTCCTGGCGGACAGGCAAGGCGCCGCCGCGCTATGTTAACGTCAGCGACCTACTCGAGCTCGGCATCGTTTGACGAGGTCCAGAGCAGGTTTAACTCTGAGGTCGGACTATGACGACAGCGGAAACGGTCTTTGAGATCCTGGTTCGAAGCGAAGCCGGCGCTCAATGCGGTCGATGCCGATTTCTTTGCGGAGCGGTGCTAGCAGTGCTGGGTCGGCCGTTGGACATCTACGACCAGAAGAAGACCACGAACTCGCGGCTGACCGAGTTCGTGAAGGGGTTGCTGCGTCTCGACGCGCTCGACGCCCTGGTCGACGGCCTCGACCATGCGTTCCACGTCACTCGGATACGGAAGCTGGCTCCGGTCCACAGGCAGTTAGAGGACGCTCGTGATCTGCTCGACAAGCAGCTTGCGCGCGAGCGGTCGAACGTCGAGACGGCTCGCCAGGCGACAGCCCAACGCATCGTGCGCCTTAACGAACTGCTGGCTGTTCTAGACTCGACCGCAGGGCCGGTTGCTACCGGTTTCGATGTCGCCGCGCTGCGGGCCCGGGTTGGAGATCGGACAGGGACCAGGCTGAACTCGCGAGCGTCACACAGCAGGGCTCAGAGGTGAGCTCGTTGCTGAGCCGTCTGGATCAGACCTCCGCAGTAAGTCCCCACGCCGAGATCGCGGCGCTGGAGCGGGATGCTGCCGCCATCGGATCCGAGTACGAAACGTGGCTGAACGGTCCTGGAGCGCAGATCACAGAGGCGCTGGACGCCATTAGAGAGTTTCATTCCGAGCTGTCGCCACCCGATGGCGCAAGCGTCGAGGATCAGGTTACGGATGCGCTCAAATGGTGTGTCGTCGAAGTTGATCGCTGTCTGCGGTTGCTGGACCAGCACGACACGGCGAGCCAGCAGCTTATGGGGGCGCGAACCACGATCCAAAGGGCGACAACACGCACTGGCGAGATCAACCAAGCGCTCGAAGCGGGCGCCAAGGACGTCCGGACGCTCGCCGCTGCCCTTGCGGGGATCGCGCCGCATGTCGAAGGGGACATGTGCCCGGTATGCAACCGCGACTACGCGGAGCTCAATAGTGGCTCCCTCACCGCACACATTGCGGCCACGATAGCGAACCTTACGTCGGAAGCGGGGCGCCTGCAGGCGCTCTCGACGGAGCGAGCATCGGAGAGTGAGCGGTTGACGACGGCGCGGCGGGACGAGGCTAGGCCGAGCCATTGTCCGAGAGATGCTCGATAGCATGTGGGGCTCGGGTTGCGCCGAAGCGTTTCTCGACAGCCTCCAGCATCATATCGCGGACGTCGGAGCCGGAGATGCCTGCATTGGCGACAGCCGTCCAAGCGATGATCTCGCGGTCGAAGGCGTTGATGATGAAGGCGAGACGAACGACCTCGCCGTTCCAGCAGGTAAATTCCAGTCCATCCGAGCACCATCGCAGGTTGGAGCGCATCACCATGACTTTGCCGTCGTGGATGCGGCCCTGGCGAATGGCCGTATGCTTCTCCAGCAACATGGCGTGGTTGCCCA
>NZ_WXZP01000010.1:0-7175 GCF_011319365.1 Rhizobium flavescens | reverse complement strand
AATGCGCCTGAGAAACCTCGCGCTCCTTTCCCTGATGGCTGCTGCCCTGGCCGGCTGCAACGAAACGCTCGAATCCGTTTCGACCGTCGATCTGTCTAAAGTCAAGAACAAGGTGACCGAGCCGCTTTCGCAGCCGATGCTGGCGAAGATGCGCTCCAAGAGCATGGACCAGTTCTCGCCGATCGTACTGCGCATCTTCAAGGAAGAAGGCGTGCTCGAGGTCTGGAAGGCGCGAACCGACAATCGCTTCGAAAAACTGACGGAATACAAGATCTGCGCCTGGTCCGGCCGTCTCGGCCCGAAGGTCAAGGAAGGCGACCGGCAGGCGCCGGAAGGGTTCTACAACCTGACGCCGGCGCATCTGAACCCGAATTCCAAATATTACCTGGCGATCAATACCGGCTTCCCCAACAAGTATGACGCTGCCAACAAGCGCTACGGCACCAATCTGATGATTCATGGCGCCTGTTCCTCCTCGGGCTGCTATTCGATGACCGATGAGCAGGTGCTGGAAATCTACGCTTTTGCGCGCGACGCCTTCAAGGGCGGCCAGAAGACCGTGCAGTTGCAGGCCTTCCCCTTCCGCATGACCGCGGAAAACATGGCTCGCCACGCCCATAGCGAGAACATCGACTTCTGGAAGATGCTCAAGGTCGGCTACGACAATTTCGAAGTGACCAAACGGCCCCCCGACGTCAATGTCTGCGAGAAGAGATATGTCTTCAACCAGCAGTCGAACGGCGCTTTCAATCCGATCGGCGCCTGCCCGGCCATGTCGACGCCGCCGGCCTTGCAGGCGGCGCTCTCGGCCTACAACCGCACCTATGACGTCGCCTATGAAAAGGCGATGCGCAAGTTCGACGGCATGGTCTGGTACGATCCGAGCGAAGCCGAACGCAAGGCGCTGGTCGCCAAGCAGCGCAAGGGCCGCGAGCTTGCCTATGCGCCGACCGGCTCGGCGCTCGAAGCCGGCAAGCTGATGAAGCTTTCCGACTACCAGGAACGGCTGAAGGAAAACGAGGCGCGCACCGCCGCCGCGGCGATCAGCCGCCAGACGGCCGCCGCAACCGCCGTCGCCGCCGAAAAGCTGGAAAAGACCGCATCCATTCCAGTGCCGAAGCCCAATCCGGTCAAGCCGACCGCCGAAGTCGCGGCCCCGGCCGAAGGGCCTACCGTCGCCGCGACCGATGACGCGAAAAAGCCGTTCTGGAAGTTCTGGTAATCAAGTGGCGGCGCTTTACGATCTCAGGGGGCTCAAATGTCCCCTGCCGGTCCTCAAGGCCCGCCGCCGTCTGCTGCGCCTTGCCCCCGGCGAAGAGCTGATCGTCACCACCACCGACCCGCTCGCCGTCATCGATATCACCCACATGTGCAACGAGGACGGCCACAGACTTCTGGAAACGCAGAAGATGGAAGACGGGCACCGGTTTCATATCCGCAAGGGTGGCGGCCCAACATAACTGCGCTTTAAGGTCTGGCTTTTTCGATGGCCGATGCCATCAGTGAACGCCAGGCCGAGCCGCCGGCTCGTTTGAAACGCTCGACCGTCTCGGCGTCGAGGCGCCCGGTTCGTCCCAAACGATCTTCATTGTTTCGTGTGCGGAAAATTCAAAAAAGTAAAAGAAAGCAATGACAAGCAGGAAAAATGGCGTCCACGAGAGGATTCGAACCTCCGACCCCAGGATTCATACCACTTCGGCTTTCGCCGCTGCCGCAGCATTCGTGGTCTGGACTGTCCCTTCGCCATGGACTCTGAGGTCTTTAGGCGCTGCCCGTCCAGTCTCTACACCTTCGACGGATTTCTCCGAAGCTTGGCTCGGGATCGGCATGCTGGAAGACCAGCGAAGCGTTCCCCGACTTTGAGCAGATCCGCCATGGCGTTTCCGTCCATGACGCCCAATTTTAGGAATCCTGTGCTCTATCCTGCTGAGCTACGTGGACATTGTCAGCGATTCTGTCGCTGCCCTTCTATAGACTGAAAGCGGGCGTTTTCGCAAACCCTTATTGCGGGCTGCAAGGGGCGGGCAAGCCTGTTCCGCGGGAAACAGAGGATCGCTGCGCCGCATGGCAGATTGGAACCGTCAACGGGGCTTTTCGCCCCTTTCGGAGCCCGCCGATGCGTAGCCATATCGTCCTTTCCGCCCTCGTCCTCACCCTTCTGCTGACGGCCGCAGCCAATGTCGTGGCGCGCGGTCCGGGCAGCCAGGCAACGGCGCAGCAGGCACTGCCGGATTGCGTCGTGAAAATGCACCGCAAATATGATTACAGCGGCCGGCTCTATATCCAGAAGGTCCGCGTCTGCCGGACGGCGGGCGGCGCGTGACGCTTTCGGCAAGCCCGGCGGAGTTGCCGCCGGGCTTGCCACGCCGTTTCAGGCGGCGAGGCGACTTTCGGCGAGGTGCACCCAGTAGGAAATGCCGTGCGCGATGACGTCGTCGTTGAAATCATAGGCGGGGTTGTGCAGTCCAGCCGTGTCGCCGTTGCCGACGAAGATGAAGGCGCCGGGGCGGGCGTTGAGCATATAGGAAAAATCCTCGCCACCCATCATCGGATCGACCTCGGCATCGACATGGTCGGCGCCGGCAATGGCGCGGGCGCTGTCAGCGGCGAAATCGGTTTCGCTGGCATGGTTGAAGGTGACCGGATAGTTGCGGTGATAGCCGACCGTGCCCTCGGCGCCGTGGGCGGCGCAAATGCCTTCGACCACCTGGCGGATGCGCGCTTCGGCCATGTCCCGATCCTCCGGCATCAGCGTGCGCACCGTGCCGCAGATGACGGCATCGTTGGGGATGACGTTATAGGCGAAGCCGGCATTGAACTTGGTGACGGTGACCACCACCGAGCGCAAAGGATCGGCGGTGCGCGAGGCGATCTGCTGCAGGTTGGTGACCACCTGCGCGCCGATGACAATGGGATCGATGGTGCGGTGCGGCTGGGCCGCATGGCCGCCGCGGCCTTTGACGGTGATGGTGAATTCGTCGGTCGAGGCCATGATCGGGCCCTTGCGGATGGCGAAATGGCCGACGGGGAGGCCTGGCATGTTGTGCATGCCGTAGACCTCGGCGATGCCGAAACGCTCCATCATGCCGTCCTCGACCATCAGGCGGCCACCGCCGCCGCCTTCCTCGGCCGGCTGGAAGATCACGGCGACATTGCCGGTGAAATTGCGGGTCTCGGCGAAATATTTGGCGGCGCCCAGCAGCATGGCGGTGTGGCCGTCATGGCCGCAGGCATGCATCTTGCCGGGGGTGGTCGAGGCCCAGAGCTTTCCGGAGATTTCGGTGAGCGGCAGGGCATCCATGTCGGCGCGCAGGCCGATGGTGCGGCCTTCGCCCTTGCCGCGGATCAGGCCGACGACCCCGGTGCGGCCGAGCCCGGTCACAACCTCGTCGACGCCGAATTCCCGCAGCTTTTCGGCAACGAAGGCGGCGGTGTTGTCGACGTCGAACAGCAGTTCCGGCCGCTCGTGCAGATGGCGTCGCCAGCCGGTGACTTCGTCCTGGAGATCGGCGGCGCGGTTGAGAATGGGCATGGTGTGTTCCTGTCGCAAATCGAGTGATTCGGCGGCCAAGCGGGCTTGGCGTCATGCAAAAGGCGCAAAGATTGACGTCTGCCATGGCCTTTGCCATGGCTTAGCCATATAGGATAAATAACGCCAAGTGACGAGACCATTCCGGACAATTCGAGGAACTGCCGTGCCAACGAAGACTGCCCCCAAGCTTGCCTTGCGTCTGTTCACCGCGATTGCGGCGACGGCGCTTGCGGCTGCACAGCCCGTTTTCGCCAATCCGCGCATCGTCGTCGACGTGCAGAGCGGCCGCGTGATCGATCACGAAGATGCCTTCCACCGCTGGTATCCCGCTTCGCTCACCAAGCTGATGACCGCCTATGTCACCTTCAGCGCCATCCGCGCAGGCCAGCTCAGCCTGGAAAGCCCGGTGACCATGAGCAAGCACGCGGCTTCCCAGCCGGCCAGCAAGATGTATTACAAGCCCGGCCAGCAGATGACGCTGGACAGCGCGCTGAAGATGATGCTGATCAAATCGGCCAATGACATCGCGGTGGCCATCGCCGAGACGGTCGGCGGCTCGCAGGATGCCTTCGTGGCGCGCATGAACGACCAGGCCGCTAGGCTCGGCATGATCTCCAGCCATTTCATCAATCCCAACGGCCTGCCCGGCAAGGGCCAGTATACGACGGCGCGCGATCTGGCGGTGCTCGCCGTGGCGATCAAGCGGGAATTTCCCGAATATGCCAATTACTTCGCGGTCGAGGGTTTTACCACCGGCAAGAAGAACTATCCGAACTACAACCTGCTGATCGGCCGCTTCGACGGCGCCGACGGCATGAAAACCGGTTTCATCTGCGCTTCGGGCTTCAACCAGGTGTCCTCGGCGACGCGCGACGGCCGCACGGTGGTCTCGGTCGTGCTCGGCACCGACAGCCTGGGCGCCCGCGCCGACATGTCGGCGGACCTGCTGCAGAAGGCGTTGACGACGCCGGGCAACGGCAACACCACCCTGCGCACCCTGCAGCCCTACGGCGTCGACCGCGACACCGTCGCCGATATCAGCGCCGATATCTGCAATGCCAAGAGCGCCAAGGTGCGCAGCGAGGGCCGTGACGAGGTGGGCCGCATGAAGATGCATTCGGCCTATATCCGCGAGATGACGCGCGAGCCGAACTATGTCTTCGCCGGCCTCATTCCCGGCAGCGAGCCCGCGCCGAAGGCGACGGCGGCCGCCGCCGGCGGCCAGCTCGCCAATGTGCCGATCCCGATCCCGCGTCCGGCGACGTTCTGAGGTTTGCGATGAGCGCGCTCAGCGACCGTATCGCGGTTTCCATCGTCACCGGTTTTCTCGGGGCGGGGAAATCGACATTGCTCAACCGGATCCTTAAGGATCCGGAGATCAGCGACGTCGCCGTCATCATCAACGAGTTCGGCGAAGTCGGCATCGATCATCTGCTGGTCGAAACGTCGGACGATTCGATCATCGAACTGTCGGACGGTTGCCTGTGCTGCACGGTGCGCGGCGAACTTGTCGATACGCTGGCGACGCTGGTCGACCGTATGCAAACCGGCCGCATCAAGCCGCTGAAGCGCATCGTCATCGAAACCACGGGGCTCGCCGATCCGGCCCCGGTGATGCAGTCGGTGCTCGGCAATCCGGTGCTGGCGCAAGATTTCATCCTCGACGGTCTCCTCACCGTGGTCGATGCCGTCAACGGTCTGACGACGCTCGACCACCATGTCGAGGCGCGCAAGCAGGCGGCGGTCGCCGACCGGCTGGTGCTGTCGAAGATGACGCTCGCGACGCCGGAGGCCATCGCGGCGTTGAAGGCGGCGTTGCGCCAGCTCAATCCGCGCGCGCCTTTCGTCGATGGTGACAGCGAGGCGGCCGGCCAGGCGGCCCTGCTCGCCAATGGGCTCTACGATGTTTCCTCCAAGATCGCCGATGTCGGGCGATGGCTGGGCGAGGAAGCGGCGGCGGACAATCATCACCACGACGGGCATCACCACGACGGGCATCACCATGATCATCACCACGACCACGATCATGCGCATCACCATCACGGTCATCACCATCATGACGTGACCCGTCATGGCGGCGATATCCGCTCCTTCTCGATCATCCATGACAAGCCGATCGAGCCGATGGCGCTGGAGATGTTCGTCGACCTGCTGCGCTCCGCCCATGGCGAAAAGCTGTTGCGGATGAAGGCGATCGTGGCGACGGCAGACCGGCCCGAACAGCCACTGGTGCTGCATGGCGTCCAGTCCGTCTTCCACCCGCCGGTGCGCCTGCCGGCCTGGCCGGACGATGGCGACCGGCGCACGCGCATGGTGCTGATCACCAAGGGATTGCCGGAAGACTTCGTCCGCGACCTGTTCGACGCTTTCACCGGCACGCCGCGCATCGATCGGCCGGATCGCCAGGCCATGGAAGACAATCCGCTGGCCATTCCCGGCATGAGGTTCTGATTGAGCCGGCGAAATGCTGGAATTTTTCGTAAGGGGCAAGGCTACATCCGATAGCATTGCCGTTTGCGAATGGCATTGGCGGCAAACACTCCCGAAACGAAAAACCCCCGGCTTTCGCCGAGGGTTCGATCCTATCCGGGCGAGCCGGCATCCGGCTCATCGCGGTTCCGCGAGACGCTTAGGCAGAAGCCTTCGGCGTCAGAACCTGGCGACCGCGGTACATGCCGGTCTTCAGGTCGATGTGGTGCGGACGGCGCAGTTCGCCGGAGTTCTTGTCTTCGATGTAGGTCGGAGCCTTCAGACCGTCAGCCGAGCGGCGCATACCGCGCTTGGACGGGCTTGTTTTTCTTTTCGGTACAGCCATTTCTCTTACTCCACTTGACGGGACGAAACGTGATTTTCCAGCCGGATACCCGGCGGCAAACCGCGTTCGATATCGGGAATTGGCCGGGCTTATACATGCCTCGCCCGCGGTTGACCAGTCCCTATGGCAATTTTTTCGCCCTCGAATGCCTGATTTTTAAGGCTGTAGAGTCGGTTACGGCTCAGGCTTCATCTTCCGGCACAATCCAGGGCTCTGCCAGGGCCGCCGTTTCCCAGGCCTTCCAGGCCGGATGCGCCTTCACCGCCGCCATATAGGCGAGCACGGTCTGGTCGCGGGTCAGTTCATAGGTTTCGAAGCGGTTGACGACCGGGGCGAACATGGCGTCGGCGGCCGAAAACGCGCCGAACAGGAACGGGCCACCCGAGGCCGCCAGCCGCTCGCGCCACAGCGATTCGATGCGGGCGACGTCGTCCATGACGCCGTCGGGCAGTTCGATGGCGCGCTTCGGGCGGCGGATGTTCATCGGGCAGGCATTGCGGATGGCGCGGAAGCCGCCGAGCATCTCCGTCGACAGCACGCGGGCGAGCGCCCGATCCACGCGCGCCTTCGGCCACAGGCCGGCATCGGGATAAAGCTCGGCGACATATTCGATGATCGCCAGTGATTCCCAGATCTTCAGGCCGTCATGAACCAGCAGCGGTACGCGGCCGCTCGGCGAAACGGCGCGGATGGCGGGATTGCCGGCCGGGAAATCGAAAGGGATCAGTTCCTCCCGGAAGGGAATGCCGGCGGCGGTGAGCGCAATCCAGGGTCGCATCGACCAGGAGGAATAGTTCTTGTTGCCGATATAGAGGGTCAGGTCTTCCA
>NZ_WXZP01000009.1:0-4893 GCF_011319365.1 Rhizobium flavescens | reverse complement strand
CGTGAGCCGCCAACCAGATTCCGACGCCGGCCGGGCGTTCATCGGCTATGCCCGCGTCTCGACACGCGGCCAGGACCTCGACGCGCAGCGCGCCGCCCTTGGCGCGGCCGGCTGCGTCCGCATCTTCGAGGAAAAGGCGTCCGGAGCGAAGCGGGACCGGCCCGAGCTGGCGCGGATGCTCGACCATCTGCGCGCCGGCGACGTGGTGACGATCACCAGGCTAGACCGCCTCGCCCGATCGACGGCCGACCTTCTGGCGATCGCGGAGCGGATCAAGGAGGCCGGCGCTGGCCTGCGATCGCTGGCAGAGCCGTGGGCCGACACGACGACGCCGGCCGGGCGCATGGTGTTGACCGTGTTCGCCGGCATTGCGGATTTCGAGCGCAGCTTGATCGTGGAGCGCACGAGCGCCGGCCGGATCGCGGCGAAGGCGCGGGGTGTGCGGTTCGGCCCCTCCCCTGCCCTCACGGCCGAGCAGATCGCGCACGCCCGCCAGCTCATCCATGACGATAAGAAGCCGGTGGCGGAAGTCGCCCGGCTTCTGAAAGTGCATCGCGCCACCCTCTACCGGGCGCTAGATGGTGTGCCAGCGAAGTAAAATCGCGGGGGAATGATTACATGCTTGCAGGCAATCATGTTTACCCTGCCCTCCCCTCTCGGCATCCGACTCGCGCCGAGATAGAGCGCGAAGCGCCAGCGAGAGCACTGAACTGAATCCCGCTATTTCAGCGGCTTGGATTCAAGGGCTTGCAGAATCAGACAAATCACCGCTTACTTGTAAGTATGAAGCAAAACACAGAAAAGATTCGGAAGGACGTTGCCGCTCATAGGGCGCGGCAGGCGGCCGCCGGTCGTGTGGCGCTGAATACCTACGTTCCGGGTGATCTTGTCGAAGCACTTGATCAGATCAAGGAACGCCGAGGCGCGCCGGGTCGCGCGCCGCTTATCGAAGAAGCGTTGAGGCTACTTATCGAGAAGGAAACGAGGGCATAACGAAAAACCCCTCGCCGGTGGCACGGCAAGGGGTTTTTGGATTTCGGAACGGCTAGCTTTGGGGCCAACCACAAACCTGTCCCCAACATAGCTCGTTACCACTAACCCCGCAAGACATGCGTTTTGCGGGAACAGTGAAATTTTGTCCGTTGTCCAAGCCGTCATGCCCTCCCGAACGGAAGGACGAAGGGCATATGTTGAGGACGCAAATCGCGGCCGCGATCGGCTGCGCGCGCGGGCACGCGCTTGACGACATCATGCGGGAAATCTGGACCAGGCACGGAGCCGGCGAGTTTTCCGACGACGAGGCCGGCCAGCTCTCCGCGCTGGCCTATCAGCGCCGGGACGCCTTGCGGGGATCGGGACAGACCGCGCTAGGGCTGGTATTCCCTCCCCCGGCCGAGCGATGCCCGACGCCTGTTCGCCGGCACAGCCATTTCAAAGGCCGATCGGAGGGCCACATATGGCGGCCGACGACGCGCAAGGACGTGCAGGCGATCTTGAAGGCGGCCGAAATCTACAACGAGGCCGGCTTGCACGAGAAGGGCGAGCGCAGCGGCCCGCTCGGATCGGTGGCGCTGGACGTGCTGCGGCTGTTCGTCAACCTCATCGACTTCCGCACCGGGCGGCTTGAGCCGTCAATCACCACGATCATGGACAGGCTAGGCCGGTCGCGCGATACGATCGTGCGGGCGCTGAAGAACCTGCGGGCGCATGGCTTCATCGACTGGCTGCGGCGCTACGAGCCGACCGGCAACGAGGGGCGCGGCCCCCAGGTGCAGCAGGCGAGCAACGCCTATCGCCTGTCCCTGCCGGAGAAGGCCCGGCAGTTCCTCGGCCGGTTCGGCAAGGCCCCTCCCCCGCCTGCGGATCATGGACAGGAACAGAGGGCTTGGAGCGAGGCAATCGACTCCTACAGGAAGGCCCTGCCCCTCGATGAGCGGACGCAGCTCGACGTGGGCGACAGCCCGCTAGGGCAGGCCCTTGTGAGCATGGCAAAGAACTTGATGAAACGTGAGTCCGATAAACAGACTGAATCCCCCTCTAGTTCCATTCTCTATATGAAAACATAAGCGGTCGCCGCTGTTCGGGCCGCTATCGCGGCCCTGCGGCGGTTCCGGCCCGCGCATAGGCGGGCCGGCAAACGGCGCCCTCGGAGCAAAATCCGCAACGCTTGCGCCTGCGGTCACCGTCCTATGGGCTTTCGAGAACGAGCGAGGGGCAAGGGCTGCGCTCAATATGAAATCATGTAAACATGCTTTCATGTCAGCGCGACTTGTGCGATTGTTGTTTCGTACGATACAAAAGAGGCCGCCATGTCCCCCGCCAATCCGACCGCGAAGACCTATGCCGCGCTGAATCGGGCGTTCGATTTCTTCAATGAGCGGCTTTTCGGCGGCGAGCTGCCGCCCTGCCTCGTGACCTTGCAGCGGAAGAACAAAGCCTATGGCTATTTCGCTGGCCGCCGGTTCGGATCGAAGGATGGCGCGGAGATCACCGACGAAATCGCGTTGAATCCGTCGCACTTCAAGAGCCGGACGGACGAGCAGAGCCTTTCCACCCTCGCCCATGAGATGGCGCACCTTTGGCAGCACCATTTTGGGAAGCCCTCGCGGAACGGCTACCACAACAAGGAATGGGCGGCGAAAATGCACGCGATCGGCCTGCACCCTTCCGACACCGGCCGACCTGGCGGGAAGGAAACAGGCCAGTCATGCAGCCATTACCTCATCGAGGCCGGCCCCTACGCCCGTGCTTTTGCCGAACTGGCCGCCCAACCTGACTTTTCGGCCCTCTATGTCGAGCTTTGGGACGACGCCGACGCCCGGAGGAAGCGCAAGGCGAAGTCGGCCAGCAAGACCCGCTACACATGCCCGAACTGCGAACTTCACGCTTGGGCGAAGCCGGGCGCGCGCTTGGTCTGTGGGGAGTGCGACGAGCCTATGGCGGCCGAGGACGGCGACGATGGTTAACCGACCATAAATCTATACATGCTTACATGATTGAGAGAAAGCATGTAGGGTTCCTTGCATGAAAGGATGCAACCATGATTACAGTAGCGCTCTGCACGCAAAAGGGTGGGACCGGCAAGACTACGATCGCGACGGCGCTTGCAGTCGCGGCGCATCAGGCCGGAAAGAAATCCGCCTTGCTCGACCTCGACCCTCAGACGAACGCCGTCAACTGGTTTGACCGGCGAGAAGGCGACGGCCCTGACGTTGCCTCGATCCAGCCCGGCGCTATCCCGCGCTCCTTGGACGCCTATCGCGGCCTTGGCATGGATTGGGTGTTCATCGACACGCCCGGCAAGATGGACAGCGCCTCGACGGAGGCGGCCAAGCACGCCGACATGGTGTTGATCCCGACCCAAGCGCAGATATTTGCGATCGACACCTTGGAGCCTCTAAAGCGGCTGCTCGACATGGCCGGCAACCCGCCGGCCTTTGTGGTGCTAAATCTCGTGCATCCGAACGCCGGGGGTAGGGCGGCCGACGACGCCGCCGCGATCACAGAGCGTTTCAACGTGCCGGTCGCGCCCATCCATCTGTCGCGCCTGAAAGCCTATGAGGATGCGCCGGCCCTGGGGCAGACGCCGCAAGAGCTGGAACCGCAAGGACGTGCCGCCCAAGAAGTCGCCGGCCTGTTTAGCTTCCTTTCAGAGCAGGCAAGCATGATTACAGGTAAGCATGAAAGGATGAAAGCATGAGCCGCAAGCCTTCCCTTCTGGCCACCGCGATCAAGACGGCGGAGTCGCCGGCGACCGAGCCAGCAGCTCCCGCCCTTTTCGACACGCCGACCGAGCCGAAGCGGTCGGCTCGCGGCCAGCAGTCGGGCGGAACTTACGTTCCGCCGTCGAGGGCGAACAAGAGCGCCAAAACGCATCACCTGCCGCCGGCCTATTGGGAGACGCTGGAAGAACTCAGCTTCCGGACGCGCGATGACAAAGGCAAGCGGGTTACGCAGGAGCGGCTTGTGGCCGAGGCGCTGAACCTGCTTTTCGCGAAATACAATTTCCCGGTCGTTCGAGAGGATGGGGAATAGCGGGCAAACATGCGTACAGGTAAGCATGTAACCATCCGCCCCCGGCCGTCCCTACGGCCCTAGATGATGAGAGCGGGCCGGCCGGGGGCTACCGCCGAGCTAGTAGGCGCTTGAAACTATAACAATATGCACTATAGTTTATGGTGCTATAGCGGAGGTTCCGTGCGGATTTTCTTGACCAGAGGCGTTATGCGGTTCGCCCGCCGGCAACGCATTGCCGACGCCAGCTTGAGCGAGGCTATCGAGCGGGCCGAGCGTGGCACTATCGACGCCGATCTTGGCGGCGGCCTCATCAAGCAGCGCGTGGCGCGGCCTGGTCAGGGGCGCTCCGGCGGGTATCGGATGATCGTCGCCTATCGGGCGGCCGGGCGCGCGGTGTTTCTGTATGCGTTCGCCAAGAGCGACCGCGATAACATTGACGATGACGAGTTGGCGGCCCTGCGCACGATCGGGGCGAACTGGCTTGCAGCGTCGGCCGAGCTGGTCGGGCAAGCCATTGAGGACGGAGATTTGAAGGAGATCGAGCATGACGACGACGAAGCCTAGCCGCCTTGTCCGCGAGATCGCGGAAATGGCGGACGCACAGCGCCGCCTTGGGATCATGGACGAGGCGACCTATGAGAAGATCACGGCGCGGCACCTTGGAGAGAAAATCTTGCCGACTGAAACGCCAATGACCGGCGCGGAGGTGCGGGCCGTGCGCGAGCGGGCGCACCTTAGCCAAGCCGCGTTCGGCCGCTATCTCAATGTGACGCCCGGCTATGTGTCGCAGCTTGAGCGCGGCGAGGCGCAGGCCAAAGGGCCGGCTCTGGCCTTGTTGAACGTGATCCGGCGGCGGGGCATCGAGGCGCTGCACTA
>NZ_WXZP01000008.1:0-15281 GCF_011319365.1 Rhizobium flavescens | reverse complement strand
GATGCAGCTTCTTTCTTCATATCTGGCGTCGAGTACCTCCCTCTCGACGCCGCGCGAATGGCGCATCTTCACAGTCTCGCGCACCTACACGCCAGATCAGGACATAGACGTCATCCTCCACCTTATCGGTGCGGGTGCTCAGGGCGGCTTTATCCAGAACACCATGAACGCCACCCTCGGCTTGCTTTCGGCGACGGGTGGCGGCTCAGGGGCGTATGTCAAGAAGCGCGTCACGCTCAAAGCGGGCGTCACGTACACCTTCACGATCGGCGCCGGCGGCTGGGCGGTCGCGCTGACGCCCAGCACAGCGGGACAGTCAAACGGGGCTGATGGTGGCAATACAACGGTCACGGGTGGAGGTCTCAACCTCATTGCGGGCGGAGGCAAGGGCGGAAACACCGCGAACACCGTGACTGCCGCGACACTGGGCGGGCTGGGCGGTATTGCCTCTGGCGGCGACGTCAACAGAGATGGCAACCGTGGCGGTAACATCGGCGCTGGAACCGGAACGCCGACCGGCTATCTGCTTCGTGCGACTGGCGGTGGGGGCGTCAACCTTCTCGGGGAGGGCGGACGTGGCGGTGACATCCCCGCAAATGGTCCCTACAATGGAAGCTCCATCACTCAGATGACTGGGGGCGGTGGGCTTGGCCAAAACGCACAAGACGCGCCAGTATCCACAGCCTCGACGGGCGCCTTGTACGGCGGTGGTGTTGGAAGTCTGGTAAATTCGGCGCTGACAACGGCATACACGCTGCTCAGTAGAGCGTTCCTCGGCTTTTGGCAGACGTTCGGCCCTATCCAAACATCCGGCACGGCGGGGCCAGGCTGCGGGGCAGGAAATGGTGGAGGAGCTGCCGGAGATTTTGGCGGGGGTGCTTCTTACCCAATGCCGAGCACAGGTATAGGGATGATCAATGGCCCTGCCGCTGGGATCGGTGCGGGCTCGGGAGGGGTCGTTGCTGCGATATCGGGCAACTCGGCGCGCGCGGCCAAAGGTGGCGATGGCCTCATCATTATGGAGGTTTTGTCATGACTGTCATGTTCTACGCCATCACCGACGAGCGCGGCGAGGTTATCAATCACATAGTCGCCGACGAAGCCTTCGTCGAGGCCAATTTCGCCGGCCGCTGGGAATTAATCGGCCCGGTCGAGCCGCCGATCCCGCCCCTCGACGCCCGCAAGACCAGCCTCGCCGCCACTGTCAACGCCCATGTCGCCGCGCTGCTGGCGGCCGGGGCGCCGGTGGCGGCTGGCGAAACCACGCTGCACATTGCCCTCGATGACGGGTCACGCGCCGACCTGACCGCGATGGCGACGACGGCGATCGGCGCGGCCTCCGGCGCCCTGCCGTGGCCGGAGAGCTACCAGCAGGGCTGGATCACGGTTGAAAACGTCCGCATCCCGCTCGCCGCACCCGCCGACGGTCTCGGCCTCGCCGCTGGTGTCGGTGATCGCTACGCCCAAATCCGCCAGCGCGGACGCGACCTGAAAGACATGATCGAGGCGGCCGAAGACGACGCCGCCCTCGACGCCATCGATATCGAAAGCGGCTGGCCCGCCTGATCTCTGCCGGCGTGTGTCGCGCCGGCCTCCTGAAAATCCCTGACCTTTAGAGTGGAGACCATGCATGGTTGACCTGTCGTATTTCCATGGCGTGAAAGTCGAGGAGAGCGCCGACACGCCCTCGCTGATGCGCCTCAACAATTATGGCGTGACCTTCGTCAACGGGACGGCGCCGGATGCGGATGCGGCGGCGTTTCCGCTGGGCCTGACACTGGTCAAGTCGCTGTCGCAGGCTGCGGCGCTCGGCGCGGCCGGCACGCTGCTCGACGACGTGACCCACATCTTCGGCGAGGGCGGCTCGGTCATTATCGTCAACCGCGTCGAGCATAGCGCTGATCCTGCGACGCTCGAAGCGAACCTGATCGGCAATGCCGCGGCCCGCACCGGTATCTATGCCGCGTTGCGCTGCAAGACCCTGTTCCAACTGAAACCCCGCGTGCTGATCACCGGCGGCAATACCGGTGCGTGGATCGACGACGGCGTCGTGTCGGTCAATGTCACCGCCGGCGGCTCGGGCTATACCTCGGCGCCCACCGTCACCGCGTCGGGCGGCGGCAGCGATGCCGGCAAGGTCTTGCCGACGCTTGAAGCCGTGCTCGGCGAGGGCGCCAATGCCGGCAAGGTCGTCGCCGTCAACGTCGTGACGCCCGGTAAGAACATGTCGGCCGCGCCGACGCTGGCCTTTGCCGATGGCGGCGGCACGGGCGCGGCGGCAACCGCCAATGTCGGCGACGTCGGCAATCCCCTGATTTCCGCGCTCAATACGGTCGCGAATGAGATCGGCGCCCGTGCCTATGTCGATGGCCCGAACACGACGGATGCGGAGGCGGTGCGCTGGCGCCAGACGCTGGGCAGCCGCATCATGGGCATCGATCCGAAAGGGCTGGTCAATGTCGCCGGCACGCCGGTCGCCGTCCGCGCCGCACCGGTCTTCGCCGGCGTCCGTGCCCGCGTCGTCGCCTCGAATGAGGGTGTGTCGGGGTCGGTCTCCAACAAGGAAATCCGCACGCTCGATGGCGTCGCCCGCACCATCGTCTATCCGGTGGATTCGAACTACCTCAACAGCAATCAGGTCTCGACCATCATCAACGAACGCGGCCTGCGCACCTGGGGTTCGCGCCTGTCGGCGAGCGAACCGCTCTGGCAGTTCGACAGCGTCCGCGCTGTCGGCGACATGCTGAAGGATGATATCGAAGACATCTATTTCCAGTGGGTCGACAAGAAATTCACGCCCCACAACCTCAAAATGCTGGTTGAGGACGGTAACGCGCTGATGCGCGCGCGCACCCTCAATCAAGACATTCTCGGCGGTCGCGTCTGGCTGTCGGCCTTGAATGTCCCGACGCTGAATGCGCAGGGCAAGGTTTTCCTCGACTGCGAATTCGAGCCCGTCGTGCCGATGGAGCAAATCCACGTCACCACCCACCGCAACATCCTGTATTTCCAGCTCACGCTGGACCAGGTGCGCGGCGCTATCGAAAACGGTCCGCTGACGCTGGCGGCATAATCAGGAAAGGCCGCCTGCAATGGCAAAAGAAGTCCCCTGCTATATCCTTCGCGATTGCCTGTTGTTCATCGATCGGCAGAACAAGATCGGCCAGATCGGTGATGTCACCCTTCCGGCCCTCGAAGCCAAGCGCGAGGATATGCGCAACGGCGGCATGATCCGCCCGCGCAAGGTCTATCTCGGTTACGAGGCGACCGAATTTTCCTTCAAGATGCCGGGCTTCGATCCGCAAGTTCTGAAGCTGTTCGGCCTGGCGCTGGGCGTCGAGACGCCTTTCATGATCACCGGCGCCCTCGTCGACGAGGATGGTCAAGTCCATTCCGGCGTGATCAGCGTTCGCGGCATCTTGTACAAGCCCAACCACGGGACATGGAAGGGCGGCGACCTCGCCGAAAACGACTATGCCGTCGATGTGCGCTGGCACAAGCTCGAAGTCGATGGCGAGCCCATTCAGGAAGTCGACGACTTCGTAATCAGCATCGGTGGCCAGGTTCAAAACCAAGGCATCCGCAACGCCCTCTTGCTCTAAAGGAATCTCCTCTTGGTAACCTTCACCCTGACAAAGCCCGTCGAGCACAACGGGCAGACTTATGACGTGCTCAATTTCCGCGAGGCCACGGCCGGCGACATGATGACGGCGGAAAAGATGGATGGCCCACTGGCGCAGACCGCCGCGGTGCTCGCTTGTATGGCCGACATTCCCCTGCCGGTCTTTCGCAAGATCAGCGCCCGCGACTTTAACCGGATCATGGCCGCAACAGCGGAACTTATGGGAAACGACCCGGCGGGCACGACTGGGGAGTAATTGTCCATTTCGTGGCCCGTTTTGCCTCGACGCCTCTCAATGTGATTGAGGGGTGGTCTCCCGAAAAACTGCTGATGCATTTCGAGGCCGCGATGCGGCTGCAGGATGCCTTGAATGGAAAGTGACCATGGGCGGCGTTCAACAAAGCACATTGCGGATGACGCTCCTCGACGAGGTCACCGCCCGCGCGAAAATCATCAATGGCGCCTTGCGCGGTGTGCAGCAGCAGGCGCGCGGCTTCATGGCGCCGTTTCGCGGGCTGGCCGGCCAGGTGCTCGCCATCGGCGGTGCCTATGTCGGCTTCAACGAAACTGTCGTCGAAAGCTTTCAGAAGGCGCGGGAAGCCCAGGCCGCCATGACCGAGATCGGCATCAAGGCCGATCTGTCCGCAACCCAGTTGCAGCAGATGAACCAGCGCCTCGTCGCCATCGCGCCGAACGTCAACCAGTTCGCCACCGATCTGCGCGGCGGCGTCGATACGATGCTTGCCATGGGTTTGTCGGCCGACCAGGCCATGGGTTCTATCGGTGCCATCGGTAAGGCCGCAACGGCTTCCGGTTCTTCCATTACCGACCTGTCGTCTGCCGCGACATCCGCGATGCAGAACCTTGGTGTTGCCCCGGATGAGGTTGCCAAGATGCTTGACGGGATGACCAGCGCCGGCAATGCCGGCGCCTTCGAGCTTCGCGACATGGCGCAGTATTTCCCGCAGTTGACGGCTTCCGCCCAGGCGCTTGGGCTAAACGGCACAAAGGGTATTTACGATATGGCGGCTGCCCTGCAGATCGCCCGCCGTGGTGCCGGCGATGCCTCGACGGCTGCGAACAACCTTTCAGATTTCATGGGCAAGATCGTCACGCCTCAGACGATCAAAAACTTCAAGAAGATGGGGGTCAACGTCACGGATGAATTGCGCAAGGCGAAAAAGAACGGAATTTCGCCGATTGAACATTTCATCAAGCTGATTGACAAGAAAACCGAAGGCGGCAAGCCGGAGCTGCTGACCCAGCTTTTCGGCGATAAGCAGACGCTGGATTTCATCCGGCCGATGATTGCCGGCATGAAGGATTATCTGCGCATCCGCGGCGATGCCGAGAATGCGACGGGCGCGGTCGACGATGCCTTTCGCCGGCGCATGGGCGATGCAGAACAGAAGATCAAATCCTTCTGGGTCGCCATGGAAAACCTGCGCACGGCGGCCGGCGCCAATCTGCTCGGGCCGATCTCGCGCCAGGCGGAAGAACTGGCCGGCGTGCTCAACACGCTCGACCAGCGTTTTACGGTCTACGATCGGCTGAAGGCCAGCGCCGAAGGCTTCTGGAAAGGTCTCGGTTTCGGCGGTGATGCCGGCGCCGGCTCGCTGAAGGAGTTCATCTTCGGCGTGAAGGATGCCAGCAAGGCGGCGGACGAATACGGTCGCGCCTTCGGCCAATTCTACCAGTATGGGCAGGACTTGCGCTCGCTGACCAGCGCCATCACCGAAAGCCCGGTGTTGAAGTTTTTGACCGAACTCGGCGCCACGGCGGCGGCCATGGGCATTTCGAAATGGTTCAGGCTCTTCGCGGTCGCCTCCGGCATCAAGGCGGTGGTCGATGCGGCCAAGGGCGCCGAATCCATCGGCGAGTTTATCGAAAACCTGAAAGGTCTGTCCGCCCTGGAATGGGCAGGCATCGGGGCCGGACTGTTGATGATCGCGGCACGGGCGAAAAACCTGCTCAAGCTGTTCGAGAGCTTGCGCAAGGCGGCGCCGAAAGTGCCGGCCACTGTGCCGAAGGCGGCAGAAGCGGCCGGGCGCGTGATGCCGGGGCGTCCGCGCATTCCGGGTGCCCGCCCGGGAACGAAAGGCCCGTGGGGCACCGTGCCGGGGGAAAGCGCTTTGCCCGCCGGCGCGCGTGTCACCGCGACTGGCGTTCAAGGTCTTGGGGTTCCCAGGCCTCCGGGTTCGGCTGCGCCTGCATCCGTGTTCAGCCGTCTCAGGGCCGGCGGTGCCAATCTCCTCAAGGGTGGCCTTGTCACCAGCCTGTTGCAGATGGCCGGCGAGGGCGCCATTCGAGAGCTTTTCGAAAGGTCGACCGGGAAGCCTTTCGTCGAGCCGCCGGATTATGTGGGCCGCGGTATCGGATGGCTGGGCGATTTCGCGACCAACCGCAAGGGCAGTGAGCCGGACAGGAACGTCTATGCGCCGTTTGCCAATCTTCGCGACCAGAGAGCGGCCGGCGAAGAACGGCCTGTGCGTATCGACGCGTCGAGCATCGCGGAAATGAACCAGCCGGCCGGCGTGCAGGATGTCCGCGTGACCAACCTGCAGCCGCCGAACATCACCGTCCATGCGCCGATCACCATCGCCGGCGTCAGCGATCCGCAGGCCGCGGCCGATGCGGCCATTGCCAAGCTGGGCGCCCAGATCAAGGCGCGGTCGGACGCGGCTTTCAGCGACTGACCGCCCGGCATTTGTTTCAACAGGAGGTCGCATGTCTGGACCTGTCGGCATGACGCTCGGCGGATTTCCGTTCGAAAGTCTCGGTTTCGGCTATGAAACGGTCGGTCGCCGGCTCAACACGCAATGGGCCGATGTGCCGGTTGCGCAGGGGCTGGATCAGCAGCAATGGACCGGCCCGACCTCGGAAGAGGTCACCATTCGCGGCGTGCTCTTCCCGGTCGAATATGGCGGGCAGGCTTCGCTGGAAGGCATCATCGCCGCGGCCAATGCCGGCACGCCGTTGATGCTGGTCTCGGGCAGCAATGTGCAGGGCATTATTCACGGGCTCTTCACGGTGCAAAGCATCGACGAGGATCGCAGCTTTCACAATCGCCAGGGCGTGCCGCAGCGCAATGGCTATTCCATCACCCTGAAGCGCTATGGCCGCGCCGTCTCCGGTGGCGGCCTTGGCTCGATCCTCTCGCTGTTCGGATGACGCCATGCCGAAAACCTATACCACCAGGCAGGGCGAGACGGTCGACATGGCCTGCGACGCCACCTATGGCCGCACGGACGAGGTCACCGAAACCGTGCTGGCCGCCAATCCGGGGCTCGCGGCGCTGGGGCCGGTCTTGCCGATGGGCACGGTGATCATCATGCCCGATGTCGCCGACCCTTCGCTCGCGCCGAAACTCAAACAGCTTTGGGACTGACATGCATCCTCGCGTCACTGTCACGGTCGACGGCAAGCCGGTCGCCGGCACCTTTTACGAACGTCTGGTCTCGATCACCGTCACCGACAAGGATGGGGATTCGGCCGATACCGTCGACATCGACCTCAATGACGGCCCGCCGGATTTCCTCGCCATCCCGCGCACCGGCGCCATCATCGATGTGCAGGTCGGCTATAGCGAGACCGGCATGCGCTCGCTTGGCCAGTTCACGGTCGACAAGGTGCAGCTTAAAATCCTGCCCTATGGCATGTCGATTTCCGGCAAGGCGGCCGACCTTCGATCGGGCAGGCTGAAACAGCGCATGGAACGCCATTGGGATAGGAAAACCTTGGGCGATGTCGTGTCGCAGATTGCGGGCGAGGCAGGCTTGAAACCGGCCGTCGATCCCGATCTCGCCAGGATCGATTATCAATGGCTGGGACAACAGGACGAAACCAGCATCCATTTCCTCCGCCGCCTGGCGGATCGGCATGGCGGCCTGTTCTCGGTCAAGGCGGGCCGCCTGGTCTTTGCAAAGAAAGGTTCCGGCAATTCGGCGTCCGGTGCTTTCGTCGGATCGGTGGTGGTCACGCCATCCATGATCCGGCAGGGCAGCTGCACCGTCGAGGCCAACGACCGCACGAAATACAGCAAGGTCGTCGCCTATTATCAGGATGGCGACGAAGCCAGGCGCCGGGAGATCGAGGCGGATGCGGATGCCGATGGCGACAGCGTTTTCAGGATCCCCGAAGCCTTCGCCTCGGTCGACGAGGCGGACAAGGCGGCCCAGGCCAAGGCCAAGGCGCTGAAGCGCGGCGAGGGCTCCGGCTCGGTCGAGGTGCCCGGCGATACCGGCATCTGCGCCGGCGCGCCGCTTTTGTTTCAGGGCGTGCGTCCGGGCGTCGATGGCGTGCCTTATGTCATCGATACCGCCACCCATAAATTCTCGAAATCCGCCGGATACACCACGGGCATCGCCTTCAAGCTGTATGACGGCAAATCCGGCGGCGAGGGCTCGGGCTCTGGCGCAACGTCATCGAAACATGACAAGGTCGCCCCGAATTCGCCTGCTGGCACGCCGGCGACGCCGAAGGACTGGTCGAGCGCCAACCGCATCGGCCGGACGGACGAAAACTAACCTCCCAAGGAAAATCCCATGAAGCTTGCCCATGATTGGCGGGCGGTGCTCCGGCGTGCCTGGAGCATTCGCCTGCTGGCGCTTGGCATTTTTTGCCAGGCACTGGAATTCGTCTGGCCGTTCCTCGATGACGCCTTGCCCCTGCCTCCGCGCAGCTTCGCCGCCCTCGGCTTCCTCATTTCCGTCGCCGCCATCGTCGCCCGCCTTGTGGCGCAGAAAGGTCTCTCCGATGCCGATCCATAAAATCACCTCCAGCCGCCGCGCCAAGGCCCTGATTGCCGGCGTCGTGGCGATCTCCGCCGGCGGCATGGCGACCATCTTCGGCGGCTATCGCGTGCCGGATGATGTTGCCTTGGCGGTCAAGATCATTCAGCCATGGGAAGGCCGGTCGCTCGCTGCCTATTACGATCGCCTGGCAAAGCCGCCGGTCTGGACGATCTGCGACGGCGATACCGACAATGTCCGTCCCGGCATGGTCGAGACGCCGGCCGGCTGCGACAAGCGGCTGGCGGTCAAGCTGGTCAGGGATTATCGCCCGCCGGTGGCCGCCTGTGTCGGCAGCTGGGAAGACCGGCCGCTTGCCTGGCGCGGCGCGATGCTGTCGCTTGCCTGGAATGTCGGCATCGGCGCGACCTGCCGCTCGACGGCGGTCCGCCTCGCCAAGGCGGGCAAATATCGCGAAAGCTGCGAAGCCGCCAGCGCTTTTAACAAGGCCGGCGGCAAGCGCCTCGACGGTCTCGTGAACCGCCGTGAGATGGGCGATGCGCAGCGCGTCGGCGAGGCCGAAACCTGCGTTTCGGGATTGTGATTGCCATGATCCCGGTTCCTCTGTCCTGGGCAGCGCTCGCCGTCGTTATTTCGGTGGGCTCGACCGTGCTTGCCTATGAGGGCGTGCCCTTCCTGATCGAGGGCCGTGTCGATCGCCAGTATCAGGCCGGCCGTCTTGTCGAGCGGCAGGCGTGGGAAGAGCTGCGCCGACGCGAGGCGGCGGCGCGTGAGACCGAACGCCAGCAGGCGCAGACAAAGATCGACGGCATCGAAAGCGAGTATTGGCGCCAGCGCCAGCTCCAATCCTTCAAAATCTCGGAACTGGAGAAAGCCCTTGCTGCCGAGCCTGAAGCCAATCCTGCTTGCGCTTGCCCTCCCGCTGTTTCCGAGCGGCTGCGCAACATCATCGACGCCGCCGGTCGCTAAGCCGCGGCTTGCCGCCATTCCGCAGGCCCTGAAACAGGATTGCGACCCGGTCTCCGATCTGCCGCCCGGCGCCCTGACGTCGATGAAGGTTGGCGCGCCCTATTGGGTGCGCGATCGCATTGCCCTTGGCGAATGCCGCCTGCGGCATAAGGCCTTGGCAAATGCCGCAACGGCGCTGGAAGGGCAGGGCGGAAACTGATGGGAGACAATGCAGTGTCTGCACTGCCGCCGAAAGGCCGGATCGAATGGAACCTGAATACGATTATCCAGCTCGTCTCGCTGGTCGGCATGCTGTTTGGCGGCGCGGCGATCTGGATCAACAATGATCGTGATATCACCGACCTGCAGGACTGGCGCAAGGAACATGAACAGTCGATAAAGGATCGGCTTGCCGAGCGCAAGGCAAACGACGCTCGTTTCGATCAACGCCTCGTCGGCCTCGAAACGGACCTGCGCAAGCAATCAAGCATCGCGGATAATCTGACCTATCGCGTCACGACCGTCGAAACACAGGCCTCGACCATGTCGCAGACGGTCGGCGAAATTCAGAAATCGTTATCGCAGCAATCCGGCGACCTGCGCGTCATCAAGGAAATATTGCAGCGACTGGAGGCGAGCAGTCAGAAGCGGGAACGCTAGCGCATAAAAAAACCCCCAGCCGAAGCCGGGGGTTCTTCCTTTCCGAGAGGAAAGATTAGAGAATGAAGTCAGTCTTATCGAGGTTTGCCGCAGTAACACCAGCCAAAGTGATTACCAAGTCCGAAGCAGCATTGAAGTTGCCGTCCTTGTTAACGTCGACATAGAGTGTTGCAGCGCCTGCGTTGAAGGCCAGATGGTTTGTACCATCGAAGAAACCAGCAACATCGGCCGCCGGCGACGTGACTACTGCCTTAATGGTCGTGTCAGCACCGAGGCTAAACGCCTTCAGATCGATTTTGTCCGCGTTAACGGCATTGAAGCCATTGATGGTATCAACCGCGCCAACTACGGAAACGCCAGCCTTGTTGTAGACAACCGTATCGTTGCCAGCACCAAGCGTAATCGTATCCGCCTTTGCGCCGCCAGTGATGGTTTCACCGTTACCGGTAGCGACATAAGTGAAAGTGCCAGTCAAAGCAGAAGCATCAACGATCTTCAGCTGGCCATTATTGGCCGTGTTGAGGATCGAAATGTTCTGATCACCAGTGACAGTCAGCTTCTGAAGGGCTGCATCGTCAATCGTTACGCTGCTTGCGGCGCCAGACGTATTTACCGTCAGGTTCTCGATGCCAGCGGTGTGAACGATTGCTACGCTATTTGCAGACGAAGTTACGCCGTTCAGGGAGATCGTCGCGCTGTCGCTGCCGCCACCAACGTTGGTGTAGCTAATGTTGATATCAGCGTGGTCAGTCGGGTTTGCACCGCCAGTGGCGCCTACGTTTTGCAGACCGACAACAACAGCCTTGTCAGTGTTGTTGAAGTTGATGCTTGCGCCTTCGTTTACAGCGCCGGTCGTTACGTCAGCCGTAAGGGTAACGTCCTTTACGTTGATCTGCTGAATGCCAGTCGAAGCGCTAGAATCAAATGTGAAGGACTGACCGGCAATACCAGCAGCACCAGCAGTAAACGCAGCGCCGGAACCCGGGCCCGTGAGGTTGATAATTTCAACGCTCTTCAGAACAGGGTTTACGCTACCGGTAGCAACGATCGGAGCATTCAGAGTATCAGTACCTGCGCCACCGTCGATGGAGTCGACCGATGCGAAGTCAGCTGCAGCAATAGCGCGGATCGTATCGTTGCCTGCAGTCGTCTTGAATGCAGCGTTCGTCTGGTCCGGAGAAACAAAATCGGCAGCAGCCGGATTCGCCAGAGTGATGGTAACGCCAGCAGTACCGGTGCCGCCACCGTTGGAGGCGTCAACCATTGCCTTAACAGCAGCGTCAACAGCAGCCTGCGTCGGAGCGGTCGTCGAGATCGGAGCGAGGAAGGCGCGGCCCTGGGCAGCAGCAGCGTTGCCCGAGTAAGCGACGATTTCAGCGCCGGTGTCGAGAGCCTTCGTGTAGGCGTCGGCAGCAGCGACCTTGGTGTCGATGATGGTCTTGTCAGAACCCTGAGCGCCGTCGAGGATGTTGATTGCGATCGTGTTGATGGTCTGAGCGCCGGTGTTCAGAGCGTTAACAAAGAACGCGAGGCCAGCAGCATCGGGTGCGCGGTTGTACAGCGACTGGTAGATCGACGAAACGATCTGAACGTTGTTCTGACCAGCAAAGCGGTCCTTGTATTCCTGGGTCGAAGCCAGGTCACCGATTGCCTTCAGGTCAGCGCCGTTCTTGGTGACGCTGTTGAAGTATGCGAGGCCCGTCGGGTCAGCCGGACGGCCGAACAGGGCGACGTATACGCCTTGGATGGAAGCAGCCATGTGAAAATTCCTCTCGATTTGGAACGACCAATTTGCCGGTCGGCGATGATAGCTATATCGAGATTCGATAAAGGTCAAGCGCGCACTTCACAGAAAGTGTGATCTTGACTTCAATTCGCTCTATAAGAAGCTGTGTCCCGATTTTCTAGCCGCTGGCGGGAACAAAAATGCCTTGTGAAACTTAGGTTCCGCCGAGAATTGCCCCTGATCTGTCATTATTTGGCCACACCCCTTTACAGAGTGCAGTGGTTACTCTTATATAGCAATCACGCAACACGAGCGCGCACCATTTGCGCAACCTCGTCCATTCATTTAAATTGGGGCATGTCAGCAATGCTTTCGCAGGCGAATCCGAGCCAGACAAAAGACGATATCGCCGCGCTGCGCCGCGAGGCGGGCGCCTACGTCCGGTCGAAACGTGAGTCGGCTGGACTGAGCCAGCGCGATCTCGCGAATCGGGTCAACCTTGAGCACTACACGTTCATCTCTCAAATCGAAGCCGGTCGTGGTCGCGTGCCCCCGGATCGTTACGAGGCTTACGCTGTCGCTCTTGGGGTCGATACGCGCGAGTTCGCTATGACGATGCTGAAGTTCCACGAGCCGCATACCTACCGTCTCTTGTTTCCCGAAGCAGCTAGGGCTGACGAGGCGGCTGGCAAGGCTAAGGAAGAAGCAAAAGCTGAAGAAAAGAGTCTGATTGCTCAACTGCAAGAGCGTCTGGCCCGTCTCGAATCAAAATTCGGCGACTAATGGTCGGCAGACATCGAAAGCCGGACACGACAATCGATTGGCCCGCCGTTCTTGCTGAAGCGCAAGCGGCGGGTCTTTCCGTTAAGCAGCTTGCCGAAAAATTGGGCTGCAACCGCACTCACGTTGCCAGAAAAGAGCTGGCGACGGGGATTCGGTTGAAGCGCCTTGTCGAAAATCCTGAAAAGCGCGGCACGCCGTTGTTCGATTGGCCCGCAGTTTTAACAGAGGCGCGCGACAAGGGGTTTAACACGAATCAGGTGGCCATCCATCTCGGCGTGACGGCTGCTTCGGTTCGCTTGGCTCAAGCGCGCACCGGAATTCAGTTGCCGAAGGGCAGGGCCAATTACCGGAACAAGCAGGTGGTCGTCGCCCACCCTGTCGATGGCGAACGGACTGGCGGTCGTGCCCATCTGCCCGATCTCGAAAATGATTGGCCCGCCGTGCTGGCAGAGGCGAGGGAAGCCGGCGCCTCCGCTGCGGAAGTGGCGGCCGACCTAAACGTCAGCCGAACTCATGTCCAAAAGAACGAATTGCGCACTGGCATTCAATTGCCGCGTCGGCACAAGGGCGGAAGGAAACCACTGTTTGAATGGGAGTTGGTTTTGGCTGACGCTGCTCGCGACGACTTAAACGCCTACCAACTCAGCGAGAAGTTGGGCGTGTCGAGTGCCGCAGTCAGGAAAGCGGAGCTTCGAACGGGCATCACCCTGCCGAAAGGCAGGACGAGTAGAAGCCAGGATTGAGGATCAACACAACGGCTGCCGCCACTGCAAGAGATGTCGGTCAAGCCTGTAGAAATTCGCGAGCAAAAGGCGGCCTATGTGCCGCCTTTTCTCGTTTCATCGCTAGACAGGACCAACGTCATGAGGCGGCGCAGGCTCGGCTCGAAATCTGTTTTTCACCCTCCATCATGTTCGCGCTATTATTATAGGAAATGGCGGCCGTTGGGCCGCCATTCCTATCTTTGGATCGTGTCACGTCAGGCTCTGTCCGCCGATTTTTCTCGTGACACGGCCTGCTGAAATCGCTACGGGTTCCGGTAGCTTCCCAAGCTGAATACGAGGGTTCGATTCCCTTCACCCGCTCCAACGATTTCAGATTTTGTCCAAGCCAACCTTGTGATTTTGCTGCTGATTTTCGATCGATCGAAAATTCATGTTGCCTCCGCCTGCTGTTTTAGCACATATATCCGCACGCAAATTGGTACACAAAGGCTTTGGCGACATGGGTCGGCACAGGAAAAGCGTGGACGATGCAGATCGATATCTGCTCTGCTTGAACGGCAATTTCTACTACCGCCGGCGCGTCCCGGTGGAGCTCCGCGACGTCGACGAGCGCGGTCACACCGTCAAGATTTCGCTCAAGACGTCCAGCCTCGGCCGGGCGCGAGAGTTTCGCGACGCATACGAGAAAGCAGACGACGAACTGTGGGCATCTATGCTCGGCGGCGCCGATCAGGCGGCGGCCAAGGCGCGTTATGTTGCGGCTGTGAAGATGGCGAAGGCGATGGGCTTTTCCTACCGCCCGGCGCAGGAAATCGCATCAGAGGTGCTGATCTCCCGCGTCAATCGTATCGAGGCCCTCATGCAGGGCGGGCCGGTCCAGGTGCGCGCGGCGAGTGCCGTGTTGGGAATAGTTGACCCGCCGTCGGTATCGATCGAGGACGCCTTCAAAGTTTACGAGGAAGAGATTACGCCTCATCAGCTTGCTGGCAAAAGCGCGGGCCAACGCGCAAAGTGGCTGTCGGTGAAGAAGGGATCGAAGGACCATTTCGTGTCGGTGGTCGGCAACATCAACATCGACGACATCGCTCGTGACGACGCCCGCAAATATTACAACTGGTGGATGGAGCGCATTGCGCCGAAGGAGGGAAGGCCGACGCATACACCAGACATCGGCAACCGTCGGCTCGGTGACATGCGGGTGCTCTACCGGGAATACTTCGCCCATATGAAACAGGAGGACCGCGTCAACCCATTCGATGGGCTCAGGTTCAAGGACAAGGCCAAGAGGAGAAGGAAGCGTCATCCCTTCTCGATGAAATGGATCTCTGAGAAAATCCTCAAGCCCGGCGCCCTGGCGGGCTTGAATGACATGGCGCGCGCGGTCCTGTTGATCATGATCGACATTGGCGCGCGGCCGAGCGAGATCTGCAATTTGACGCCAGACCGCATAAATCTCCAGGACAACATCCCCTACATCAAAATTGAGCCAGACGACGACCCCGATGATCCGCGAGAGGTGAAGACTGAAAACTCGATCCGCGTGGTGCCGGTGACCGGGATGGCGCTTGAGGCGCTTCGTAAGTTCCCAAAGGGATTTCCGCGCTACCGGGACAAAGAGGGCAACCTCTCTGCTGCCATCAACAAATACATGGTCGAGAACGGCCTGCGCGAGTCGGCCAAGACGACCGTTTATTCATTCCGCCATTCGTTCGAGGATCGGATGAAAAACGTGAAGGTCGACGAAGAGGTGAGGAAGATCCTCATGGGCCACTCTATAGATCGCCCTGAATATGGCGAGGGCGGTTCCCTCGCGCTAAAGCTGGAAGCTATGCAGGCAGCTGCGATGCCTTTCGATCCTTCGATCGTTTAGCGCGCTCGCGAACGGCCGCCATCTTGTCCTCGGCTGAACGCATCACAGCTAGGTCCTTCTCAATGCTTTCGTAAATGGGCAAGCATTTGCGCCCTTCCGGCCCGAGCTTCACCATGATCTCGGCCAAGCCGTCGAGCGCCCGTTCAACACGGTCCGCCGTCAAAGGCATTTCCTTTTTCATTTCCATGTTTCCATA
>NZ_WXZP01000007.1:0-5821 GCF_011319365.1 Rhizobium flavescens | reverse complement strand
AATGGAGAAAATTGAAATGGACGCGATCGCAATTCTCGCGGATGGTTACTCGGTTCGGCTGACCGGCTATCAGGTGCGCTTCATCCGAAGCGTGCTGAATGAAAGTCAGGAGGCCTTCGGGAAGAGGTTCGCTGTCACCCAGCCAATCATCTATCGGTTGGAGAAGAAGCGCGAACCGCAAACTGGCCCGTTGATCATCCTCATCGACGCGCTCGCCAAGCAATATTCGATCCAGGTCCCAGAGGAAGCCATCCGGAAAAGCTCCGCTCCCGTCGCCGCTGCTGCTCAGTAGGCGAGGCGGCCATGGGCAAGCACTATCTGACTATCTGGACGGATGAGCGAGACGCAGCCCTTCGCACCATGGTGGGGAACCAGATTTCCACGCGCTCGATCGCGGCCGCGCTCGGCCTCCACCAAACGCAGATCGTCCGTCGCATCAAGGTGCTCAAGCTGAAGGAAGCGCCGCCGCCGAAAAGCACGGTGCCGGACCACATCGTGAAATATCAAAGGGTGCGTCGCGGCTTTCATGTGCCGCCCCACCTCGAAGCGGAATACCACCAGCTCCTGAAGAGCGGGGTATCGATTGCCGAAATTTGCCGGCGGTTGAACATCAAAACGAACCCAGCGTGAGGCACGATATGATGGCGAAGGACCACAACTCCAAGACCGACCAGGAACTGAAGGAGGAACAGCGCTTCCTTCAAGGCTATACCGAAATCAAGGGCTTAAAGTCCGACATGGCGAGTACGAAGGCCGACATGGGCACCGTCTACAAACGCCTGAAAGACATGGGAGGCTGGACGAAGAAGGATATCGAGTTCGCCGAATCGCTCGAGGACAAGGACGTCGGCAAGGTCATCGCCGACTTCGAGCGGAAGATTCGGATCGCGAAGCTCTTCGGTCACCAGCTTGGCCGTCAGCTCGAGCTTATGGACAAGGACCGCACGCCCCAGCATGAGCGAGCCTATGAAGAGGGTCTTGCCGCCGGCAAGCTTCGCAAGAGCGGCGTCAACCCGTATCATGCTGGTAGCAAGGAATACGACGCCTACCAGCGCGGCATGAACGACGGCACCGAATTCATCAACAAGAACTTGGATGAAGTGGTCAACGGCGAAGAGGCGCCGGACTGATCGAACTCGGACTTCCTGAATACCCCGGCAATCATGCCACCATAGGAGAGCAACATGAACGAACGTCTCGGTTACACCTTCAGAGATAAGATCACCGGTTTCTCAGGCGTGGCGACAGGCCACTGCGAATACCTAACCGGTTGCCACCAGACCCTGATCCAGCCGCGGGCGGTCGAAGGCGGTAAGCTCCCCGAATCCGCATGGTTCGATGACCAGCGTCTCGAAAAAGAGGCCCGCAAGGATCGTGTCGTGCTGGACAACGGGGCAACGCCCGGCTTCGACCGCGAGGCACCGAAGCGCTGATGTGTCATGGGGTATCGGCTCACGGCATACCAGCAGCGAAAGCTGGACTCGGCGTTCGCCCGAGCTGATCGCGAGGCAGCCCTGCGGAAGCAGGACGGGCGCTGCAAATACTGCCTCTGCCAACTCACCTACAAAACGGTCACACGGGACCATGTGATTTCCCGTGCGGCCGGTGGCCTCGACCACCGAAACAACATCGTCGCGTCCTGTGCCCGCTGCAACAGCGTCAAGGGCCGGATGCCGGTCAAGCTCTTCGTTCGAATGATCACCTCCCCAGAACCAGGGGAGCCCATGGTTTTCCGAATGATCTGGTTCGACCGGCGCCTGAACCACGCCTTGGACGAGATGGAACGCAATGTTTTCCGCGCTGTGGGGATAAAACAGTGACCTCTACAAAAGCAAAAAAGGCGCATGTGTGGGAACGCGACGGGCTTGACTGGTATGTCGAGCCCGAAACTTCCACCGCCGCTCTGCTTAAGGTCGAAAGGTTCGTCGGCCGGATCCACGACCCGTCTTGCGGCGGGGGCAACATCGTTCGCACGCTAATCGCCCATGGCTATGAAGCAAGCGGCTCCGATCTGGTGGATCGCGCCGGCTCGCCCGGCTGGTTCAAGGGGAAGGCAGACTTCCTTGGCCCCGAGGCGATCTACGCTGAGAACATCGTTATGAACCCTCCGTTCTTCAAGGCGAAGGGGGCGGAGGCTTTTATCCGCAAGGCGCTCATGGTCGCGACCGGGAAAGTCGTCGCTTTCGTCGATATCAAATTTCTCGCCAGCACCGGGCGCGCCAACGGCATCTATCGCGAGTTTCCTCCGAACCGTGTGTGGATCATCACCCCGCGTCCATCGTGCCCTCCTGGCGAAGTCCTGGCCGGCGGCAAAGCTGAGGGGGGAACGGCAGACTGGGTCTGGCTCGTCTGGGACTTGACGGCGCCGCGCGCCGGCACGGTCATCGACTGGATCCGTGGTGAACAGGTGGCAGCATGAACCGCCCCGCACCTGGATCCTATTTCGTTTTCGACCCTGGCCGGACCATGGGCTTTGCTTATTGCCTGGCCGGCGGCGACAAGCTGCGCAGCGGGACATGGCGGTTCAAGCAGGAAACGCCCGGCGCCGCGTATGCGGAATTCATCAGCTACCTGAAGCGCATGCTGCAGGGCCTTCCCGATCCGCAGGTCGGCATGGAATTGATGACCATCGTCGACCACGGCGAGAACGGGAAATCTGCCATCGATGCGAAGCAGGTAATGTTCTCGTCCGGCTGGCCAACGCATGCCCAAACCCTTTGCCACACGATGGGACTGCGCGAGCCGGAGCTCATCGCCATCGGCACATGGCGCAGCAAGACGCACGGCAAGCTCCGCGTGCCAGAGAATATGAAGCGGGCCAAGCAGACCGAGAAAAGCAAGTGGCTGAAGCTACAGGCGAAGCTGTTCTGCGACAAGAACGGGTGGGCCTACAACTCCGACGACGAGGCCGAAGCGCTTTGCATGCTCGATGCCCTGCGCATCATCCATGAGCCGGACTATGCCTTCGACAAGGGGCAGTCGTATCAGCAGGAGTCGTTCTTCTGATGAAGGCCGGTCGCACCTCGTGCATCAACCCGTGCTGCCGGCGCACCGCCGACGCCCAGCAATTTCCCGGCGAGATGATCTGCGGCAAGTGCTTCAAGGCCCTGCCGCAGAACGTCCGGAATGATCACCGCTTCTACTGGAAGCAGATCCGCAAATGGGAACGCCGCATCACTAGGACGACGGACGAGCTAAAGCTGGTGCGCATGCGCAACCTTCTGCACATGTGGCGCGCGCGGCTTCAGTCCCATTGGGACGCCGAAATCAAGGCGCGCGTTGCCAGCCCGGAGAAGCCGGAAGGGATCGAGGCTTTTCTCGAGGAGCTCGGCCTCTGATGCGATTCACAGACCAGTTCATCGACGACCTGCGGGATAGGATTTCGATCTCGGCTGTGGTCGGCTCGCGCGTCGAGTGGGACCGGGCGAAGACGCGGCCGGCCAAGGGCGATTACTGGGGCTGCTGCCCCTTCCATGGCGAGAGCCGCCCGTCTTTCCACTGCGAGGATCGCAAGGGGCGATACCACTGCTTCGGCTGCGGCGCGTCCGGCGACCACTTCCGCTTCTTCATGGAGCTGGACGGTGTTTCGTTCCCACGGGCGATCGAGATGGTCGCATCGCTCGCCGGCATCAGCATGCCAGGGCGCGAGGAGACCGCCGAAGAGCGGCGGCAGCGCCAGCACCGCGAGGCCGTCCGCAAGCGGCGCAACGACCAGCGCCAGGCGGATGAGCGCCGCGAGCAGGAGCGCAAGGCGGAAACGGTTCGGTCGATCTGGGAAAGTGCGGTGCCGATCAGCGGCACGCTGGCGGAGGAATACCTGCGCACCCGCTCGATCGAGATCACCGACTTCCCCGAAGGCACAAAGTGGATGCCGAGTCTGCGGTTTCACGCGGGCCTGAAGCTTGGCAGCGAGCGGCGGCCGGCGCTCATCGGCGGCGTCCAGAACAAGAACCGGAAGCTGGTTGCGGTCTGGAGAATTTTCCTCGGGTCGGACGGCAGGGCTCTGACCAACGAGGAAGGGAAGAAGCTCAAGCTCGGTCTCGGTTCCGCAGTCGGCGGCGCGGTCAGGCTCGGCCCGGCCACCCCGATTCTGCGCTTGGTCGAAGGGATCGAGACGGGCCTCGGCGTCATGCTGCTGACCAAGCCGAATGCGTCGACGTGGGCCACGCTCTCCACCTCCGGAATGATCAATTTCGAAATCCCCGAAGGCGTGGAGCGCCTCGAGATTTACGCGGATGGCGACCGCCACCGCCTCAACCAGAGAACCGGCGACATGATGGAGCCGCCGGGGATCATCGCGGCGAAACAACTCCAGGAGCGCGCGAGGAAAGGGGGCGTCGAGGCAGTTCTTTTCCCGTCCCCCGAGCCCGACGACTGGCTAAACGTCTGGCAAGCAAGGAAGAAAGATGAGCAGCAACAGCGCAACGTCCAATATCTCTAACGGCAAGATCGAGCAGCTGGTACTCGGCGCGATCCTCCTGGCGGAGGAGAATTACTGGCACGTCTCGGAAATCCTCTCCATCGACCTGTTCGGGATCGAGGATCACCAGAAGATTTTCGCCATCATCAACGAGCTGGCGTGCGACGGCCGGGCGATCCGGGTTCCCATCGTGGCCGGCCGCATCGGCAGCCTGAGCGAGGGGAAGGACCCGGAAGCCTATGTCTCGATGCTGCTGCATGTGGCGTCGCGCGAGGAAGGCGGCATCCCCCTGCAGGATTACGCCTACGAACTCAAGTCGTCGGCGACGCGCCGCAAGGTGATTGCGCTCGCGGAGAACATGATCAAGACCGCGTCTGACCTGCAATACGATGCTGACCAGATCGTCGACCGCGCGTCCGAGAGGCTGGCCGACATCTCGCGCCAGGCGGCCATCGAGCACGAGAGCACGGTGTCCGGCACGATCCAGCAGATCTTCAACCGGGCTTCGTCATCCGAGGGCGGGCTGTCGCTGCGCCCATGCCTGGAGGGGCTGGAGAAGATGGTCGGGTATTTTCCGTCGGGGTCTCTCGTTCTCTGGGGCGGGGCGCCCGGCTCCGGCAAGACCGCGATGGCGATGCAGCAGATGCTGTTCTCGAGCCCGCAGCACCCGACGTCGCTCTTTGAGCTTGAGATGGACAACGTCTCGCTGGTGGCGCGTTCGATCGCAGGCCAGACCGGGGTGTCGATGCGCGACATCATGCGCGGCCTCGACGAAGGCCAACTGGACGCAATCCTGGCCGCCCAGAAGCACTACGCGAACCGGATGATGCGGATCGTTTCCCCGTCAAAGATGACCATCCAGCAGATTCGCAGCCGCGCTTATGCCCACAAGCGCAAGTTTGGGCTCGACCTGCTCGGCGTCGACCACCTGAAGCTGGTGGAGCGGCCCAGCAAGACGCGGATGGACCCCGTCGAGCGCGCTTATGAAAACGCCCGTGATCTGAAGGCGCTCGCCAAGGACCTGAACTGCGTCGTCATCGGGCTGTGCCAGTTCACCAAGGCCGCGCGCCAAAAGGAGCAGCCGGAGCCCGAGATGGAGGACTTCTACGGCGGCTCACTCGAAGAGCACGCTGACGTCATGCTCGCGAATTTCAACCGAAACGATTGGCTCAAGCGGAACCCGCCGATGAGCAACAAGGGAAAGCAGAGAGAGGATTGGGACGCCAACGTCATGCAAACCGCAGGAAAAATCGAGGTCTATAAGTTGAAGGACCGCTTCGGCTCGCCGCGCGACCGCCACATCTTCGAATGGGATGGCCGGCTGACGCTGTTCAAGGATCAGAAGTTCGAACGGCAGGGCTCGCTTTTGCCCGACGAGCAATTCGACCCGGCAAACCTGTG
>NZ_WXZP01000006.1:0-6564 GCF_011319365.1 Rhizobium flavescens | reverse complement strand
GATGTGGGCTTGCGATGACAGGCAGACATTCGAATCCGTCAAGCAATGGGTTTATCGCAATCTGCGGCAAGCCATCATGTCAGGTCGGTTCCCGCGGGGTCAACCGGTAACCATCCACGGCATCGCACAAAGTCTGTCGGTCAGCGCCATGCCGGTGCGCGAGGCGATCCACCGGCTGGTGGCCGATGGCGCGCTCGAACATCTCGACAATCGCCGCGTGCGGGTGCCGGACATGGATCCGGAGAAATTCGACGAGGTCATCGCCGCGCGCATCGCGCTGGAGACGGTGGCGGCCGAGCGTTGTATGCCGCACATCGATTATCTTCGGCTGGCACGGCTGGAAAAGCTCGATGCCGAGATCGACGCCGCCTACGAGTCCGGTAATATCGAACTCGGCATCGAACGCAACTTCGCCTTCCATCGCTGTCTTTACGAGGTGCATGCCGCGATGGTGCTGCTGCCGCTGATCGAAACGCTGTGGCTGCGGCTGGGGCCGTTCATGCGCGAGGCGACCGAAAACCTGCACGAGAGCTACCGCGTCGACCGCCATGCCGAAGCGCTCGCGGCAATCCGCGCCCGCGATACCGAGGCTTTGCGCCAGGCGATTGCCGCCGATATCCAGGACGGTGCCGGCCATCTCGGCCGCACCCGTTTCCTGGAGGTCGAGGCGAGCGCCGCCGCCGAAGCGAAATGACGTCGGGAGAGGAAAGCCGGCAAACGCTGACCCGTCGCCGCCCCGGTCGCGAGCGATTTTCCCGCTCTTTCAAAGACGTCCCGCCGGCATGGAAGACAGGGCGGCCAAGAATGGGGAATTCTCGCATTTTTTTGAAAAAGACTATTTGCAATCGCCCCCCTTTTGTTTATAAGCCGCCCCACCAGCCGAGCCAATCACCTCGGCCCTGCTGGGGAATAGTTCAATGGTAGAACAGCGGACTCTGACTCCGTCGATCTTGGTTCGAATCCAGGTTCCCCAGCCAATTTCTTCTCAGTAGAAATTATCAAATGATTTGAATACGTTGGACGGGCTATTCGACCCACTGCGTACCTCTGGACGTACCTGAATGCGTACCTCTGGGCCAACTTTCCTCTCGACTGAGCATGACCTACCGGCACCCGACTGATTTGCGATTGGTGATTTCGGCCCACTATCGGAGCCGTCTGGCGCGTTACCCCCGCACTGATCGGCTACGCGGCCGGTCGATTACCGCCCACCATAGGGAGTACCCGCGTCCTCTGGAGTGATTAACCCACCCCTGAAGAGCGCGACTACTCGTCGTCTAACCACCACTCCACCCCCGCAGCAACTCTCCCGACCACCACGGGGGAGCGCATCTGCATGCGACAACCGCAAGGAAATGGAATGAAGATCGAGACCATCAGAAAACGGATGGACAAAGTCGAATTCGGGCGAGCTACTGGCCCGTTCGAGGTCGAGCTTTCAGACATTCAAATCGACCCGACGATGCAAGTTCGTGACCGCTTGGACAAGGGCAACCTACATCGCATCCGCTCGGCATATCGTGCAGGCAGCGAGGTTCCTCCATTGCTCCTGGCGTTCGTCGGAACCGATGATCAGCACCTTTTCGTAATCGATGGGCATCACCGCTTCACCACCCTCGAACTGCTTGCAGCGGAAGCAAGGCACCGAGGCGGCAAACCAGTCGATGCCGTGCAAGCGATGATCGTCAAACTCTCACCTGACGAAGCTCGTTACCAAGCGGCCATCGCCAACAACGCCCACGGTTTACAACTGAAATCCAAGGAAAGCCGTAGGGTCTTTGCAACCTATGTCCGAGCTGGCCGTCACAGAACTTCGGACGGGTTCAAATCGTACCGGGAGATCGCCAAGGAGATGGGACGCGATCACAAAACAATCGCAGCCTGGATGAGGTCAGACTTTCCGGCAGAGGCAACCCGCATGGGCGAGCCTGAGAAGGCCACGGAAGGAGGCGATGGACCTCCACGTCCAATCGTGATGCTCAAGCACGAGATCGACGCTTGGCTGCTGGAAGGTCGGAACCTATTCGATCAGGGACGTAGCGGCGACCGTAGTGGCCTTGTGGAAGGCATGGAGCGGTTAGTTGAGGCGTTCAAGGCAAATCTGGCGAGCGAGGACTGGGACGGCCTCATTCCCGGCATCGACGTGGCACCTTCGAGGATGAGCCTGCCAGCGGATGCAGACTTCTGATGCAAACGGGCTGGGGAAATTCCCCATGTACAGTTCCCAGCCCCACCGGCCTTTTTCGGGAAAAATCTTCGAGCCAACATTCTATAACGCAGCTTCTCCGACACCCCCGCCACCCCATGGTGTTTAAGGTGCTCCGTGGCAGCGTTTGTATTTCTTGCCGCTTCCGCATAGGCACCGAGCGTTACGCCCCTTCGCTGGAAAGACGAACCTGTGGTCCGTTTCATCCTCTGGCACGATGCTAGCCCGGGTGACGGCTATCCGGGTATCTGGTTGCGCCCATACCATCGAAGGCATAAACAGCTCTGGTTTGGCAGCGGCCGAGTGGTATCGACCACGTATGGTTTCACGTTGAAACGGATTGAGGGAAAGCGTCATGATCTGCTGACCTATCGTTTCAGACTTGAGCCCAGCGTTTCGTATACCGCCAACCAAAATCTGCTCAACTTGATCTACGCCCTTGCCCTTGCATCGAGCCTTGAGGTCAGCAAACACACTTGGCGCAATCGCGCTGTAGTCACCAATCGCAGATGCGAGATGGGCTCCACCAGGTAAAAGTTGGTGAAGGTATGCCCTGAACTCCGGCGTCAAACCCCTTCCATCCGGATGCTGGAAGTTGGAGACCAAGGCGAAGAAGGGGTGGTATTCCGTAGGTGATAGCCCATATCCAGCAAACAGGATGGACAACCGATGGTCAACGGACTTGATCGTCTGGTTGCCTGCAAACCTCTTCGTTAAGTCGTTCGCGGTCTCTTGAATGATTTGGCGAAGGTTGCCGCCGGTACCGCCTCGGTGCACAAGGGAGCTTGCGAGCCAATCGTGGGTATCGAAATGAGATACCCTCGCCAGTCCAGCGAAGCTAACCGCTGCTATGCCATCCCCCGCGAAGAGGGCGATGGTTTTACCGTGCTCATCATCGGAATAGCCGCCCGAGATGCGGCGATCAGTGGCCACTACGCACAACGAACCGGATATGTATGCGATGCTCAAGGTCATGGTGGCAGTCTAGCATAACGCAGGAGTGACGAGGAGTTCGAGAAAGTATGCCTCATGAGAACCAACTGAAATGGCAGTTCGATAATTTCGATTGACAACCCAAATCGAACCGAACAATAACAGACCATCCAAATCGAACCGAAGGTCCTCGCCATGTTCACCCGTGCATATCTCCGTGCCTCCACGAAGGAACAAGACGCATCTCGCGCTCGCACCGAGCTTGAAACCTTCGCCAACGAGCGCGGCCTCATCATCGCGGCAACTTACCTGGAAAACGAGAGCGGCGCTTCGCTCCAACGCCCAGAGCTTTTCCGCCTCCTATCGGATAGCCGCCCTGGCGACGTGCTTCTGGTGGAACAGGTAGATCGCCTGAGCCGCCTCAATTCAGCGGACTGGGAGCGGCTTCGCAACGAGATCAGGCAGAGGCAGGTTAAGGTGGTCGCACTCGACCTGCCGACCTCCTGGCAACTCGCCACGGCCAATTCAGATGACTTCACTGCGCGTATGGCGGACGCGATCAATGGCATGCTCTTGGACATGCTGGCTGCTATTGCCCGCAAGGACTACGAGGACCGTCGCAGGAGGCAGGCTCAGGGCATTGAGAAGGCAAAGGCGAAGGGCACCTATGCTGGCCGCCCGGAGGACACCAAGCGGAACGCAGCCATCGTTTCTATGCTCAGTTCAGGTCAGAGTTGGAACACTATCATTCAAGCCACGGGCTGCTCGCGGTCCACCCTCTCCCGGCTGGCGAAGCGACAGACACCGAGCGTTGAGGCTTGAGCCCTTGCGTGGGGGTGTCTGTTTTTTTCATCACCTCAGGGTGTTTGCGGTGACGGATAACGCTCCAACAACGCCGCCCTGGCCTTTGCAGACAGTTGGACGGCTTCCACGCAGGCCCGCCGCGCCTTCATCGCATCCGGTGCCTTGTAGTGGCCCATGGTCATGTCCAGCGGCATGTCGCCCTTCGAATGCGCCACGACCTCTGCGATTGTCCAAGGCGAGAACCCGACCGCGCCTTCGTTGATCGCGCTACTGGCCCTGGAAATGAACCATCGACGGAAGGAATGGAAATTGACGCGGGACTTACCATCGCTGGGTCTTGGGTCATCCACGCCGACCGAGTTGCGGAATGTGCCGAAGGATTTGGTCAGTCGCTGCCCGCGCTCCTTCCGTGGATCATCGCCGGGGGCGAGCCTCGGCATCTCGGGAAACAGATCGTCGCTCAACCCCTTGCCCTTAACCCTGCTCGCGATCACACCACGAAGGTCAGGATGCATTGGAACGAGCCTTGAATGCTTCTCATGCTTCCCAGCTCGAAACCGGATTTGGTCGCCCTGGCAGTCGGCAACCGTCAGATCAACGATAACGCCCATCCGCGCCCCAGTCAGCGCCGCTATAACCATGGCATCGTAGACGAACCCCCTTTTGGGCTTGCCGGAGAAGAGCCTTTCCAGCTCCTCGTCATCGAAGCTCCGCATGTCGTTACCTTCCTCAGGACGCTCCTTCTCCGCTCGTTGCTGCGTCCAGACGTTCGTTTCGACATAGCCTTTGGTCATGAGCCATTTCCAATAGCCGGAAAGGCCGGTCACGTACTTGTTGATGGTCTTGCTCGCCAAGTCGCCGCCGATGAGGCGGGAGCTGACAAAATCGCCAGCCACCCTTCTGGTTACAACTTCGATGGAGCCTTGGTACTGGTTCTCTCGAAGCCACGCCTTAAGGTAGCCAAGCACACGCTCGAAGTCAGCCACGGTGCGCGGACCCCATTTCTTCTTCTCCAAAAGGAACGTGGGTACGGGAAGGTCCAAGGGAGTTACATTTCCCAGAGCGACATCGGCGAAGGCCTGCGCCCTTGCTTCACGGTTAGGCTCGTACTCCTCTTCGCCTTCATCACCTCCTATGGGACGGCCTTGGATTTCCTCTGCCCGCCTCTTCACCGCGTCTGCGATAGCATCGATGTTAACCTCATCAAGCGCCCCAGCACCGCGCCCAGCGGCCTCCAGGGCAGCACGCAGGGCCATTGCCTCACGCATCAGGGGGTCAGATGGGGCGTCCTTGCTATACGCCTCAAGTTCGGCCTTGAGCCTCGCCACGACCGCATGTTTCAGCACGTTAGCGGTCGCGAGGCTATCGGTGCCCAACGCCTGCTTGAGCTTGGTCTTGCCGACTTGTTTTCGGAGGTTACGAGGGACATCGACCACAACCCTCCATCCTCCACCGTTCATCGGCTCCAAGTACCTCCTGTCGTGCCGTGCCACCCTGTTCGTACCTCGCTGCGTACCTCTACTGCGTACCTCTCGTATCCTCTCAACCTATTGAAAGTCAACATCTTCATAGGGTTGCAGACTACCGGGCTGGACGTCCAGGTTCCCCAGCCAAATTTTCCTTGAGTTTTCAACTGTTCGAAAACGTTACTTTCCTCGTGAAATTTCGCATGTCCTCAGTCTTCCGAACGGTCGCTGTTCTCGCGATCGTGGTGGTAGCGCTTGCTGAGCGGAAAGGGCGGTAGCCAGGATTCGCGGCGGGTGGTCCAGAGTTCGTAGGTAGGGGTGAACTGGGCGGGGGCGTCGAGGGAGCCGAGGCTGACCTCGATTTCGTCGGCGCTGCGGGAGAAGACCGACGAGCCGCAGCGGGGGCAGAAGAAGCGGCCGGCATAATCGCGGGTTTCGCCCGATACCGTCACCGCCTCCTCGGGAAAGATCGCCGAAGCGTGGAATAGTGCGCCGTGATGCTTGCGGCAATCCAGACAATGGCACAGACCCACCCGGTAGGGGCGCCCCGCAGCCACAAAGCGGATATTGCCGCACAGGCAGCCGCCGGTAAAACGATCCATGCCCTGTTTCTCCTTCTCAAGCGCGGGCAGTTTAGCGCTGTGATGCCTTCCTTGCAAAATTCTCGCCAGACGACAGGTGCGCCACGGCTGGGAACCCTTTTTGCCGGCGGACGTTTGCCTCTGCGTGAACATGAGTAGATCAAACGAGGAGATCGAACATGCGTAACATCATGATTGTCGGGGCGGCGGTGGCGGCCCTTGGTTTTGCGGGCGGCGCCTATGCGGATGACGGCGCTGCCACCGGTGCGGCCGGCGGCGCGGTCACCGGCGCCATCGTCGGCGGACCGGTGGGGGCCGCTGTCGGCGGCGTCGCCGGCGCCATCGTCGGCACAGCGCTCGATCCGCCGCCGGACCGGGTCGTGACCTATGTCGAGCAGCAGCCGATGAGCAGCTCCGTCGTCGTCGAGCAGCCCGTCGTGGTCGGGAAGGCGATCTCGCACGAAGTCGTTCTGACGCCGGTGCCGGAAGACCCGCGCTATGCATACACCGTTGTCAACGAGCAGCGTGTCATCGTCGACCCGGAAACCTATACGGTGGTCCGTGTCCTCAATTG
>NZ_WXZP01000005.1:0-57645 GCF_011319365.1 Rhizobium flavescens | reverse complement strand
CATGCCGGGATTTCATGAAGTGCGGTTTCCGCTGCGGCTGTCGCTATCGACCAGCGGCGGACCGGAGCGGCGGACGGATATCGTCAATCTGACCAATGGGCGTGAAAGCCGCAACCGGCGCTGGCGTGCGGCGCGGCGCTCCTACGACGCGGGATCGGGGGTGCGCTCCATCGACGATCTCTATGAGGTCGCGGCGTTTTTCGAGGCGAGGAGCGGGGCGCTCTACGGGTTTCGGTTTCGCGATCCGTTCGATGACAAGTCGTGTCCGCCGGGGGAGAGCGTTTCGGCGATGGACCAGCTTCTGGGAACCGGGGATGGGACGCGGACGGACTTTCAGCTCCTCAAGACCTATGCGGATGCCGGCGGCGGGGTCGAGCGGGTGATCGCCAAGCCGGTGGCGGGGACGGTGGTGGTTTCCGTCGCGGGCAGTCTGACGCCGCCCTGGGATTTTGCCTGCGATCCGGCGACTGGGGTTGTCGTCTTCTCCACGCCTCCGGCGGCGGGGGCGGCGGTGCGGGCGGGGTTCGTCTTCGACGTGCCGGTGCGCTTTGCGACCGACCGCATCGATATCAGCCTGCAATCCTTCAAGGCCGGCCGCATCCCTTCCATTCTCCTGATCGAGATCACGCCATGAGAGAGATCCCGGCCCCGCTTGCCGCCCATATCGCCGAGGGCGCGACCACGCTCGGCCATGCCTGGCGGGTGATCCGCCGCGACGGCACCGTCTTCGGCTTCACCGGGCATGACGGAGACCTGATGTTTGCCGCCACGCATTTCGCCGCCGCCAGCGGCTTTTCCGCCAGCGATGCGGAGACCGAAGCCGGCCTGGCCGCGACGACCGCGGACGTCGCCGGCGGTTTTTCCAGCGAGGCCATCACCGAAGCCGACCTGACGGACGGGCGTTACGACGGGGCGCGGGTGGAGGTCTATCTCGTCAACTGGGCAAAGCCTGAGCAGCACATGCTGCTGCGGGTGCAGGAGATTGGCGAGGTGACCCGAAGCGACGGCGATTTTCGCGCCGAATTGCGCAGTTTTACGCATAAGCTCGGACGCGATCAGGGCCGCATCTATGGGCGACGTTGCGACGCGACGCTGGGCGACCGGCGCTGCGGCGTCGATCTCCCGGCCTATCGCGGCAGCGGCGTGGTGACGGCTGTCATTGACGGCCAGACGGTGAAGGTTTCGGGGATTTCCGGTTTTGCGGCCGGCTTCTTCCGCTACGGCGTTTTGAAATTCACGGGCGGTCCACTCTCGGGCTTGTCCTTCGATATCGACGACCACAGGCTGGAGGAAGGGGCGGTGGCGCTGACCTTCTGGCTGCCGCTGCCGCGCCCGGTGACGTCAGGGGCGGCGTTCGAGGTCACGGCGGGCTGCGACAAGGCGTTTTCCACCTGCTGGGCGAAATTTGCCAACCAGCTCAATTTCCAAGGATTTCCGCATATTCCAGGCTCGGATTTCGCCTACTCCTATGCGGATGGCGAGACCGTGCATGACGGGCGGGCGCTGTTCGAATGAGCAGCGTCGGCGAAAAAGTTTTGGCGGCGGCCGAAATGTGGATCGGCACGCCCTATCGCCATCAGGGATCGCGGCGCGGCATCGGCTGCGATTGCCTGGGCCTCGTGCGCGGCATCTGGCGGGATTTGTATGGCAGCGAGCCGGAACCGCCCACGCCTTACGCGCCCGATTGGGCGGAACGCTGCGGCGAGGAGCGGCTGCTGGAAGCGGCCGGGCGGCATTTCCTGCCTGTCGATGCGATGCGGCCCGGCGATCTGCTGATCTTCCGCTGGCAGGCGGCTTATGCGGCAAAGCATGCCGGCATCTTCTGCGGCGAGGCGCATTTCATCCATGCCTATGAGCAGGCGGCGGTGATCCGCTCGCCGCTGACGCCTTCCTGGCGCCGGCGCATCGCCGGCATCTTCCGCTTTCCCGAACTTTGAGGTGATCCAATGGCGACCATTCTGTTTCAGGCGGCGGGTGCGGCGCTGGGCGGCGTCTTCGGGCCGGTCGGCGCGATCATCGGCCGTGCCGCCGGGGCGCTCGCCGGCAATGTCGTCGACCGGGCGCTGATCAACGGCACCCGCACCATCTCCGGCCAGCGCCTGGCGACGGCGCGCATTCCCGGCGCCGATGACGGCACCTCCATCAACCGTCTCTACGGCACCGCCCGCATCGGCGGCACGCTGATCTGGGCGACGCGGTTCGAGGAAGAGGTGTCCGTCGAGCGCGCCGGCGGCAAGGCGACGGGGCCGCGCGTCGAAAATTTCCGCTATTACGCCAATCTCGCCGTCGGCCTGTGCGAAGGCGAGATCGCCAGCGTTCGCCGCGTCTGGGCAGACGGGCGCGAGATCGACCTGACGAATATCGAGATGCGGGTGCATAACGGCAGCCGCGACCAGCTGCCCGATCCGCTGATCGAGGCGAAGCAGGGGACAGGCAAGGCGCCGGCCTATCGCGGGCTGGCCTACGTCGTCTTCGAGCGGCTGCCGCTCGACACCTTCGGAAACCGCATTCCGCTGTTCCAGTTCGAGGTGCTGCGCACCGTCGGTCGGCTCGAAAGCCAGATCCGGGCGATCACCGTTATTCCGGGATCGACCGAGCATGGCTATTCCACCGTGCCTGTGACCGAAAGCCTCGGGCCGGGCAGCGTTCGCACCATGAACCGCCATAACCTTACGCATGCGACGGACTGGGCCGCCTCCATCGAAGAATTGACGGCCGTCTGCCCAAATCTGGAAAGCGTGGCGTTGGTCGTCTCCTGGTTCGGCACGGATTTGCGGGCGGGACATTGCCGCATCCTGCCGGGCGTCGAGACACTGGGGCGCGAGGACGAAAGCATTCCGTGGATCGTCTCCGGCATTCCGCGCAGCGATGCGCATCTGATCAGCACCAGCAATGGCGGGCCAGCCTATGGCGGCACGCCGAACGACGCCAGCGTCGTGACGGCCATCGCCGATCTCAAGGCGCGCGGCCTGAAGGTGTTTCTCTATCCCTTCCTGATGATGGACGTGCCGCTCGGCAATGGCCTGCCCGATCCGCATGGCGGGGCGGAGCAGGCGGTCTATCCCTGGCGCGGGCGCATCACCTGTCATCCCGCGCCAGGCCGGCCGGGCTCGCCGGATCGAAGTGCGGCCATCCGCACGGCGGTTTCCGCCTTTTGCGGCGATACGGCGGTCGGGGATTTCACGGTCATGGGGACGGAAGTCACCCATACCGGGACGGCGCAAGGCTATCGCCGGCTGGTGCTGCATTATGCCCACCTGGCAAAAGCGGTCGGCGGGGTCGATGGTTTCATCATCGGCTCGGAATTGCGCGGGCTGACGCAATTGCGCGACGAGACCAATGCCTTTCCTTTCGTGCAGGCGCTGGTGACGCTGGCCGGCGAAGTGCGCGGCCTGCTGGGGCCGGCGGCGAAGCTGACCTACGGCGCCGACTGGACCGAATATTTCGGTTATCACCCGCAGGATGGCAGCGGCGACGTTTATTTCCATCTCGATCCGCTCTGGGCCTCGCCGGCCATCGATGCGGTCGGGATCGACAATTACATGCCGCTCTCCGATTGGCGCGATGCCGATCTCTTGGCGGAAAACCCGGATGGCGCGCGCACGGCCGACGATCCGGTGTCGCTGAAGGCGGCGGTGGCCTCGGGCGAGGGGTTCGACTGGTACTACGCCAGCGACGCCGACCGCAAGGCCAGGCTGCGCAGCCCGATCACCGATGGTCTCGCGGCAAAGCCCTGTGCGGCCTGGCAACTACCCTTGTGAAAATGGCAACTGAACTTGAGAGGAGTGCGTATAATACGTCACAATGGCGCTATGTCAATTTTTTATATTTTGCAGAAAACGCGGCTCGAACGCCAAAAACTGCCCATCATGGTCTGCTGAGTAGGGCTATCCAATTCGCCTCTGATTCGCGAATTTTCGCGGATCGTTGGAAGGAAGGGCACAAAAAAACCGCCAGAAAGGCGGTTTTCCAGATCGGTTCAAAATAATTTTGGTGCGGTTTCTTTTTGGTTTTTGGCGGGCTCTTGACTATCATCCCTCTTGCTCTGACCGATGAGGCCTCGATCGGCGTTAACTATTTACCCGGAGTTGGTGGCCAAGAATCCGGGGTTGTCGCCACAGATTCAAGCACTGAATGGAGCTTCTCTAAGTAAAATTGAAGTCGCTCTAATTGAAGACTTCGTTGGAGCGATCAATGGCGAGTTCTTTAATTGAACGGTGTGATCCGAATACGATCTGACGGACATCGTCGCCGGTTAGCGATCGTTGCCTGACCAAGGCGTCGGAAACCTTTCGCAAGACCCCGATGCGCTCGCTGAGCATCTTCTCAACTCGCGTGTACTGCGCCTTCAATCTAGCCTCGACGTCTTGTGCCAACCTCGGTCTTACATCACGAAGTCGCTCAAGTTCGCCGGTCCGTTCGGCCGCTTGTGCGGAAAGCATAGACCCGAAGCCCCATTTGACTTCCATCATTGTCGCCAGTTCGGTAGCCCTAACGAGGTCGGATTCCATATGACCACCGGACCCGTTCGTATGTTCTCCGAAAACGAGTCGCTCCGCAGCCATGCCTGCCAACAGAACCGCGATCTTGTTGTCGAAGAAGGTTGAAGTCCGTCTTTCGAACAAACGCTCTTCGAACAGAGTTCCGCCAAGGCTTTGCGTTCTGATCGCGCTCGATACCGCCTCGGAAATTGTTACTGACTGCAGTCGGTCCGCGTCCACCATGACACCCACAATCGCATGGCCGGCCTCGTGGACTGCAGCGATTTTCAAGACATCGAGTGGGATCAGTTTCCTCTCCGGCATCGCGGCCATTAGGTCCGCCACGGTCAAAGGACGCTTACCGCGGCGCGCCGCTCGACGGGCCGACCTTACACACTTGGCAATGTCCGCGCCCGACCAACCCTCGGACCATTTGGCGGGTTCACCCAGGTCGGCATCGAGGAGGTCGATACCGAGATGAAATCTAAAGATTTCAGCGCGGGTCACCGCGTCTGGCATTTGGATTTCGAACTGCCTCTCGAGCCGGCCCGATCTCAATAGTGCCGGATCAATCAGCTCTGGGAAGTTGGTTGCCCCGACAACCACCACGCCTTCCAATTCCTGCGCGCCATCCACGCACTCCAGCAGGGCGTTGATGACTTGCCGTTGATAAGACGCGTTGTCGCCCGACGCCGAAGCCCTGTCGCCGATACTGTCGAACTCATCGATGAAGAGGATCGTCGGCGATTCCTTCCTAGCCTCGTTGAATGAGCGTCTCATCGCCTTCAACATGTCGCCGAGATGACCGTGGCTCTGCCACTGAGCTGCCGAGGTCGCGACAAACGCCGCGCCACAGGATCGCGCGAGAGCTGAGGCGAATTGTGTCTTTCCTGAACCTGGTTGCCCAGAAATCAAGACCCCGCGATCAATCGCGCTCCAGTCAAGTTTTCCCGTCCTCCAGTCGGCGAGGTCTTGTGCCAAGCCCATTCCCCATACCATCGCCTCGCCGTAGCCGGAGAGTTCCTCCAACCTCGGGCCAGCCGTGTCCGGTGTTGAATTGGACTTTTCGCCCAGAGTGTTCAGATGACGAAGTCTTCCGATAACCGCATTTGCCGATCGCCCAATCCGGAATGCCAAGGACACCCTGTCGAGGTCCTGAGTTGCAAGGAATGCCGCATCTTCTCTGCTGATCCTCCCGAAGCCCATACGCCAAGCCGCAATCATGAAATCCGCGCCTGTCGGAGGAGGAATGGCGACGACGACGTCAGATGCTGCGACAAGTTCGTCCGTCATCAGGTCCTTATGCTTCAACAGGACGATGGCTCGTTCGCAATACCTAAGCTTGCCAAGTTGGGAAGCTGCATCTTCAACGGTGTCGATACTGACGACGTCGAAGCTGTTGCCGAAATCCAATTCATCTGCCGCCTTGGGCTTGTCCAAGGCACGGAGGCCTGCGACGCGAAAGGCTCCGTGGTTGGCATCGTCGTCGAGTACGAGACACGCGACGAACCGACGTGACCGCTTGAGCATTGGCCTGACCGCACGTGAAATGATTGCTAGGGCGACATGCGACGAAAGAGTGAGTTCCTCGTCGATACGGGAACGACGACGAGCATTCGAAGAGTTTTGCATTGTTAGACCTCGAGCAGGATTCAGGAATGGCGTGCAGCTGTCACCCAGCTATTCGCCGCACCGCCGTCCGAGGTCCGATAAGCTCGTCATCCAATTCCACTTGCACGAACTCCCGAAGGATCATCGAGGCAAGTCCCGCCATGGGTTTGACCTCTTGGAAAGCGCCCAGGCATTCGGCGACCGTGAGGGTGGTGTGCTCGTCAAGGGCCGCCAATAACCGCACACGATCGTTAAGGCCGACTTCGTAGTTGCCGTAGCGCAGGAGATCACGGGCGTTCTTCAATCGAAAGCCCGAATAGACTTCGTTCGCCAAATAGCCCCGATATCCGCATCCCATTTTCTCGGCCGCTCGGATAGCCACGAAGGCATCGCGGCGACGCGCACGGTCAGGCGCATCCACCACTTTTGTGTTGCCGAACCGGTCTCTGATGATGAAGTCGAAAGGAGGCTCGTCGAGGTCCTCATCATCGACCGGCGTCGCGGAAGTCCAAGAAGCAATGTCCGGATCAACGTCAAGCAGGCAGGCGAGGTCTCGGGTAACTTGCGATCTGAAAGAGATGTTACCCTCCGCCTTCACAGTGGCCCGAGGATAGAAATCAGTGATCGCCCGACCTCGCTGGGGAGCTACGATTCCATTCACGCGATATAAGGTTCCCATCGGATTACTCGCATTTGACATTGACGACGATCTGCGGCCCACCTTGGGCGGTAAGATCAATTTATTCGCCGAGCGATGTCTGTCCGGGTCCTGAGCATGGGGCATTCGTACCGGGCTCGGAGAACTTACGTCAACGCGGGCGTTCCATTTTCACACGCGGATACCTTTGGGAGTCGAGGCATCAGGAATTCCAGACTTCGCGAGGAAGACCCGGCTAGGACGCTCAAGACGCGTGTACGACCTTTTCGGGGAGACGCGTTAACCTTTTGGTCGGGCAGGCGGTCGCAAATCGCCAAGTTGCATCAAAACGTAAAACCACCTTTACGCGCAGAAGCAGCCTTTGGAATATACGCTTTGTTAACCAGCTCCGGCTTCACTCGGCTTATCCGCTACTCTAGGCGGGTGCCGAAAAGGGGCGGCGAGACACCCGAAATAGGAGTAAATGATTGCGGCACCCGAAAATGAGAAAGGGGCCACCTTCAGAATGGCCCCTTTCTAGTCGGTGTGGCTGACCTCTCTGCAAATCGGTCGAGACACAAACAAAGACAGTTGGACGGTAATCCAGAACGGTTAGCACCGCGTTAACGCGTGCAATCTGCGCGCCGTTGGCTGCTGACAATTTATCCGGGAGCCCGGTTGACTGCAGGTTGCGTTCTTCTTATGTTCCACCTTCGTCGGAGCGAAGAACCTATACCGCCCGACCGAGAGAGACCACGATGACGAAAGTTTGGACAGCCCGGCACCGAATATGATCAGCGTTCGTTGATCCTAGTGGTGGCCGTGCGATCATCGTCGATCCCGACCTTCATATACTTGCAGTAATTCAGAGTACCCCGCCGAGTGCGGGTGCCTAGCCGCATGCCAGATTTCCGATTTCACTCATCCGCGATGGCCCTGCGCCCGCGGAACAGGAGACGTATGTCATGTTCGTTCCCAAGGACGCCTTCAAACCTGCCGAGGAATTGTCCACCGACCTTTGGGCCAACTACGGCATCCCGGAGGTTCTTCTAGTTGATAATTCGGGCGGTCTCATCCGCGCGATGTTCACAAACGGCGATGTCCGGCTCGAGACTGACCTTTGTCGCCGAGAGGAAGCGGAGGAGGACGTGTCCTGGTGAATAATTCCTCCGCCTGCGGTCGCGGACAGTCGTTGGCCCATCTCGCTCGGCCGCCGCCTTAGTCCGTCAGGCCCCCAACCGCAACCATTCTCAAGATCATTCAGCAGCGACGCAAAGCGTCTGCGGCATAGGAGAGTCATCGGCATGAAAACGAAAACCACCGCTCTTTTCACGGACCAGCAACTCGACATCGACAGCACGTCAGTTCTTGGGTGGCAGGTCACCTACGCAATCGATCCCGCCACTCGGTGCGTTGTCGCCTGCCATGTGGGGAGGCCCAGCGAGAAGGACTGCATCGAGCGTTTCTTCGCGAGTCTCGCATGCACGAGGAGCGGTCGATGAGGACAGGCTTCGAACCCGACCACGTTCCCGTACACACAGTCCCTGCCGTGGTGCACAACGGGGCTATGCCCGTGAACGTACCGAGCTCCAAATGCCGCGGCACGTCGATCCGGGTCCGCCAGCCTCTTTCCGAGGATGCTGTCATTTTCTGGGAGACCGATCCTCGCGTGGATGCGATCTCGCACTATCCCGTCGAAATTAAATGGTCCCGGACGCGGCGCGACGGCTCGATCAAGGAGATGAAGCATAACATCGAGTTCGCCATCCGGTGGAAGGGCGGCAAACGCACCTACATCGATGTCGAAAAGGCCTCCCATCACGGCGAAACATGGTTCCAGCTTCGGACGCAGGCCATGAAGTACCGTGTCCCGTGTCAACTCGACGCCATGTACACGGTGGTCAGCGAGAAAGTGCTGCACGGCCGACCACTGCTCTACAATCGTCGGCACATTTACAGTCACCTCCATGTCCGCGACGAGCGTGCCAAGGCGCGCATTCGATGGCTGATGACGGAGCTGACCCCTCCCATGACCATCGCCGCTCTGTCTGAAGCCGCAGTCCTCAGGCGAGTCGGATACCGGATGCTCGACCCCGGAGGTCGACCATTCACCGAGCTGCTTCCCGACGTTGATCGGGCCTACACCGCCATCATGCAACTCGCCGCCGCCGGAGAACTCCGGATCGATCAACGCCGCGAGATCACCGACCAATCCCTCGTTACCTGGAAGCAAAGGAGCATCTGATGTCCAGATTCGAACCCGCCGCCTCGTTTGTGAACTTCGAGGTGCTCCGCCCTGCCATGACGGCAAAGGAGCTGAAGATTCCCACCGACGACGGCCAGCACGCCGACGTACAGCCAATCGATCTCCAAAAGAACGAAGTCATCAGCATCCTCGGCGAGAAGAAGCTTAACGCCGCCGCCTTCCAAGTCCGGTCGATCGACTACGATGAAATCCTCGGGCGAGTGTTCACGATTCAGCATGTGAAGACCGACAACCAGACCCGGGTAACGGATTGGCAACTCGCGGTGCTAGAAAAAGCGGGACGTCTGGTCGTCAACGGGCAACAGAAACCAGGGCGGCGTCCGCCCCCCGACATGGGGCTAACTCCGGAGCAGACCGCTTCCGCGAACAGGATGCTGGATTACCTCAACGCCGTCCACGAAGCCTCGGATAGCGGCAACATCCGCATGACGGAAGCCAAGATCAGGGCGGCATTGGAGGACCATGCTCGCAAGACCGGCGACAAGCCGATCTGCGTGACCACATACAAAAAGTACCGAGACATCTACGAGGCCGCACCGTTCGACCTGCAATCTTCACTGGTGCCTCCGACCTCCAGCGGGAACACGACCAAGGCATACGGCGAGGCTTTCGAGCGTCTTGTGACGAAATGCGTCATGGCGACATGGAGCCAACCCAAGGGGAGTTATCGCACGCTCAAGCGGCTTGTACGGAAGGAACTCAAGAAACCCAAGTACGAGGAGCTGCGCAAGCATGTCCTCAAGCCTTCGGGCGAATTGAAGCCCCATGACAGCTGGTTTTCCAGAAGGCTCGCAGCGCCGGATCGCTTCACCAAGGATGAAATGCGCTACGGCTCGAAGGTCGCCCGCCGGAACAATCCTATGACGACGAGGCGTCCGCTGCCCGACGCCATCCTGGACGAAGTCGAGGCGGATTACACGACCCTGAACATCTTCGTCATCGATGACAAGAGGCCACTTCTGTACGGTCGCCCGAAGATCATCCTGTTCCGGGATCGCAAGTCGGGAGCCATCCTCGGCTTCTCGATTTTCTTCGGAAACCCGTCTTACGAGGCTTTCATCCACGGCCTGAGGCACGCGATCTACCCGAAGAACATGTCGAGGTACCCGGGCTTGTCGTGGCCGATGTACGGAAAGCCTCAAAGGCTGCTGATCGATAACGATCCTCATTTGCGCGCCGCCGACGTCAAGCACGCCTGCGATGTACTGGGCATCAGGCTCGTACAGACACGCCCAGGCGAACCCAACACCAAGGGCGGCGTCGAGCGAATGATGCTGACCCTCGAGAACCTGGTCAACAACATTCGCGGGTCGGTCCAGCACAATCCGACAAGGCGCAAGGACTTCGAAGACAAGGAGGCAGGAAAGCCGATCCTGACGCTTTCCGAGCTGGAGCACTTCATCACCGTCTTCATCTGCGCTGACTATCACGTAAACCCGCACATCGGCCTTGGTGCCACCAGGCTGATGTCAGGCATCCCCCAAGCCATCTGGAACGAGGACATCCGCAATGTGAAGGCGCGACGCCCGATCAATCCGCAGACCTTCGTCCGTCTGACGGGCAACCGGCGGGATGACATCACGATTCAGGACGGCAAGGTTCGCTGGGACTGTATCACCTATTACAGCGAAGCGTTGCTCGTTCCGAGCTTCGATCATAGGCACAGGTCCGCGGTTCCGGGCGTCGATACAACCAAGTTCGTCGGTTACCGTGATCCCTCCGATCTCGGCCGCATGTGGCTGGTCGACCATTTCAACAGAACCGTAATCGAGGTCCCCGTCTGCGACGGAGACAGGGCGTACGCCAACGGCCTGCGTCTCTATCAGCACAACAAGGCCAAGAAGCACTTCAAGCGGAAGATGAAGCGCGCGGCCGAGAATACCGTCGAACTAATGGACGCTTTGAACGAACACATGGACGTGCTCGACAAAATGCACATGGAGCGCAAGAAGGCAGGTACCGCCCACGCGCTCGCTTCCTACCACCATGACCTCGTCGGCAGACGTGTCCACGGCGAGGTTGTGGAAATGCCCTACAGCGAAGACCTCGGCGACATGGAAATCGATTGGGACGACCCGTTCGAAATCGAGCCGCTGGAAAGCGCGTCCGACGCCGACGCACCATCGGTGCCGCCTAAAACCCCACGTGCCGAGGTCTCCTATTCTGACGGCAAGGCCCGTACCAGTGATCCCGTGTCCCGTAAGGCGAGGGAAAAGGCAACCACAAGCTCCAACAAGACGGTCGCCGCCTCCAAGCCCGAGAAGAAACGCAGGGCCGCGACATCCATCCGTGCATCCCTCGACCTCGAACAGGGCGACCTCACGGAAATGGTTCGCCGCCTCGAAAACAGCAGGAAGGGCTGAAAATGATCCACTTTCCCCAGTTTCACACCACCCCGTTCGACGAGATCACGAGGAAAGAGGTCTTCAAACTTGACGATGGCGAACGCCTCCGTCTCGTTCGAGACCTGCTCTATCCCTACAACCGCTTTCTTGACGTCCAGGACGCGGTTTCGGAGTGGCACAAGCCCGTCGGCGACGCTGGTCCGGCCGAAATCGGTGAGTTGGGCCTGCTCCTTGGAGATTCGGGTAACGGCAAGTCCTTCATGCTGAAGTCCTTCTATCAGAAGGCAATCACCCCACCAAAGGGCGACCGCATGCGGTTTCCTATCATCTACATCGAGGTGCTGCCGGGGTGGAAGGCCGGCGGATTTGCACGCGCGCTGCTCGCCGCCACGGGCAAGACCAACGCAACCAAAAGGCATAACGCCGACCAGTTGGCCGCATCGGCGGTGGACCGGCTACTGGAGTATGAGACCGTCTTCATCATCATCGATGACGCCCATTTCCTGTTTCACCAGAAGCGATACTACGACGAAAACTACAGCTTGCTGAAACAGATCGCTGACGCGCAGTTTGCCAACGTCCTGCTCGCTGGTCTTCCTCACCTCGAAGAGGTCGTCAAAGCCGAGTACCAGTTGGCCAGACGGACAGGTTTCCGCGAACCCCTTCCCAAGTTTGACGCCACAACTGAAGCCCGCCACTACCAGGCGTTTCTGGTAGGCGTCGATCAACGCCTTCCCTTCGCGAAGGAATCGGGTCTTGGCAAACCTGCGACGGTCGAGCGCCTCTTTCTTGGGAGCGGTGGCTCGGTCGGCCTGACGATGAGCGTCGTCAAGCGGGCGGCCAGAGCAGCCATCACGGCCAAATCCGCATGCATCATGGATCATCACATCGCAGCCGCGGTCAAACACGTTCTGCTGTTCGACCAGGATGCCTTCCAAGGGAACGGCGGGTGACGATGTCTGAGTTCGATCCGCGCCGACTACCCTTCATGCGCTGGGACCTCCAATTCGAGCGCGACGAAAGCCTATTGGGCTGGTTCGCAAGGACTGTGGGCCAGAACGGCGATGAGCGCATCGTCGATTTCAACGCCTCCAATGACCTGAGACTGTTCTCCTTGTCTCCAGAGGAGGCACTGCGCAAGACGAAGCGACTGCCGCTTTCTGATGAGACGCTTCTGAGAATGGAATGGGCGACGCCAATCCGTAACGGCAGGCTTTTCGATTTATGTGGGGAGCGTATCCGCCCTTCGGACCTATCGTTCAACTCGCCTCGCTGGTGTCCGGCCTGTGTCTCTGAGCAGCCATACAGGCGGGTTTGGTTCGATTTCCTGTCGCTGAAGCGCTGTCCGTATCATGGCGACGAAATCGTGGACAAAGATATCAATGGTAACAAAGTACCATGGCACGCAACGGAGTTCTCCCGAAATGCAGACGGCACTCCGCTTGGTCGACCCGGTGCAGCGCGCCAACTCGAGGTCGGGACCTTCGGCCACTATCTACTTGGCAGGCTTGGCTTCGAAGAGAGGCTGCCTGCTCCAGTCTTGGACCGCTTCGATCTTCGCGATGTGTTGCCCGTATGCGAAGTCCTGGGCAAGGAAGCGAAGAGTGGAACTGAGATCACCCTGGAGGACGCCGAAGTCGGCTTCTCGATGATCCGCGGGACGCATGCGGAGCTCGCAGAGGCTCTTCGACCGCTGGTCAGGCGCGTACCAGGCTTCGGTGCGAGCACTTCTATTAAGGAGTGCTTTGGTAGGGCGTACGCGACTGCGGGCCAGACTTTCAGCGCCAAGATGCGAACGCTCATCGTCCGTGCGATGGAGGAGGCAGTGTCTGCCGAGTTGCGTGCCCCAGGAAGCATGATCGCCGAGCGGGATGTAAACTCGAGACGGGTCACGACGCAGGAGGTCGAAGATCGTTACGGAATCGATACCGCTTCCGTCGCTCAGATCGCTAGGATTATTGGTGTGCATCGCTTCAAGAAGCGAAAACCTCTCATTGAGGCCGACATCCCGCCGATCCTGGATTTTGTCGCCAAGCTCATCGATCGGCAAGCCGCGGCAGACTATCTCAACATCAGTGAGCACGGTATGGACGCCCTGATCAGGGCAGGGTTCGTCCGGCGTTTTGTCAAACTCCGCGTCGGTGAGTATCTCGGACCTCGCTTTCATGTCCCCGACCTGGATGTCGTCCTGAGACAGCTCGACGCGCTGCCCGCAACGGGTAACGTGCTGACGTCCAAGCCTTTCCATGCCTATGCCCTCGCCAAAAAAGGGCTTCAGCATGGTGATCTCGCGATCAAGGTTTTGAAAGGCGAGGTTAAGATCGCTGGTCGCAAGCCTGACGTCCACGGGTTCCGGGCTCTCGTTATCGATACAGGCAAAATGAACAAGCGCCCGCGCGTGACGGCCGATCCCGCCTGGTTATCACTTGCACACGTCCAAGCTCTTCTGAATTTCCGAAAAGAGACGGTATGGGAGATGATGAAGATGGGTATCCTGGTGCCGCAAGGGGATTATGTACGCCTCCTTGCGTTCAAAAGGGAGGACGTAGAAGCCCTCTACAGGACGTACGCCCGTAGCACAGATATTTGTCGCGGGCTCGGAATTACCAAATACAGGCTTCGCGATCTCATGGCGGAAAAGGGCGTGACGCCACTCGTAAGATCGGCTGCGCGGAGCTTCGTCGATACGATCTACAATAGGGCCGAGGTGATGGAGGCGTTGGACCTAACGGACGACCCAGCGGTCGCATCGGACCCCAGGCTCATCGAATTCTGGGGACAGTTGAAAGCTGTTGCGAAAGCTCGGTTCCCCGCGCTCCTTTTTTCGGACCGGCCAATGGCAGGTGGGCAGGTAGTCGGGATGACGACAAGGCTGTCGGTGATGCCGATTAGCTATGATTTGAAGACCCGAACCGTAACTGCGGTAGTCGCACCTGCAAAGGACGGCCCGATCTTCATTTTCGACCTCGATGCCGCCGACTGGACCGAAGGTCTCGACGAGCTGTTTTCCAAGCTGCTGGAACGCGAGGGCGAGTTCCTGAAGCGACGTTCCGACTACAACAAAGAGAAGAGGAGGTCGGACAGGCTCAAGCTGACCCTCTAGCCCGAGAAACAGGATTCCGGAAGCGGGCCAGATCGTCGACTTGTTTTGTGCTTCACATTCATCCGGAATAAGCAATCGATCCGGAATGCCTTTAGGCGTAATGGACCATTCAGCCGCCGGTTTAACAGTTGACGACCTTTGCATTCTCCAGGAGCATTTAGTGGCAACCTGGAGATGAAAATGAAACGACTGGCCCTAAAAGCACTGTTAATATCCCTCGGGACGCTCTCTTTCGTGTGCGCATCGGAGGCATCTGCCTTTTCGGACAAAGGGCGCGTAACACTTGAGGGTTTTCTCAAGAACGGCGAGGTGGTTTTCGCTGACGGCGATCCGAGGCGTCTCAATGATCGAGCATTCCAGGAGAATGCATCGTGCCAAGCGTACTTTATGATGAAGATGTGGGAAGAGGGCGGCGTCACTACCGACAATTCGGTGAACGCTCGATCAGGCAATCACTACTTCTTGGCGAACTTGGAGCTTGCTGAGGCCAAAAATTATGACAGCTGGGAAGTCTGGACCTACGTCTTCTGGGATATTCAGACCAAAGGGCGCGACGCACTGGCAGGGAATCTTGCTAGGCCCGCGAATTGCGCCCCCGTGTCAGTTAATTAGCCCGTGTCCACGGCGGACGGTGCGTTGGTTCACCCCACCAGCGCCCGCCGTCAGTAGTAGAGGCTGTGAAGCCCAGTTCTCGATAGATCGACCCAAACTGGGTCGCAGCCGTCATCAACGGAGGCGGCTTCGCGCAGCATCCACACGTTTTAGATACTCGTGCTTCGAGTTCCTCATATTTGAACGGACGCTCCTCACATTTCATTGGGAAGCATCATCAAAACAGCGCGTTAGCAAAGGGGATGGTCTCGCCGTGTCCGCAGCACCCATTCCGGACGGACGTGAAGTTTGTAGCGACCCAATCCCCATCGATGTGAAGTCTATTCCGGCTGGAAATCGATTGACGGTCCGAATTTACGAAGAAAAACAATGCAAGTCATTCCGGATGGATTTGACGCTCAATAACTTGGATGAGGCGGACGAACGGTCTCCATATCGTCAGCGACCACTAGCGGAGGACGCTTTGCTTCCATTGACGGATTTCATTTCTCGCCTACCTGGGGTCAAGCCCCGCAAAACACGCACCCTGATCATGGATGGTGATTTGCTCTCGAAAGACGAGAGGCGGGACATCTTCCCGAGAAGTGACAGCATTTACGATACGGTCTACGTCGTCGGACCGGATGCAGCCTCCGCCATCCTGAAGGCATATCGCGCAGGTGCGCTGCCAATGGACCGGGGCAAAGTCGTGCAGGAGACCCCGCTTGCTGATCAGTATCTGGAAAACGCCGATGTCCTTAGAGCGCAGATCGCTGAACGCAGACGAAAGCAGGCCGCGGTGAATGACATAGCCTTGGTCGAGGAGCGGGATTTCTTGGACAACAAATTGCTCGACCGCATCTTCTGGAAACATGCCGGGAAAGGCGAGGCGACCCTTACGCTCGCTGGCATCGACGTCACAAAATCCCTCCGCGGGTATCCGACAAACAGTGGCAAGAATACCGACTACGAGGTCTCGTTTCATTGGGTAGGCTCTGACGGCCAGCGGCGCACGTCTGGAACAGGCAAACCTTCGACGGCTTTCAATCGCCGGAACGATGCCGATCGAAACTGGGGCCTGCCTGAGTAGAGCATTCGCTAGCTCCCAATCGAGGGATTGGGCCATGCGAGATGACAGGGGACCGCCCTAAATCACTGCAGGAGCACGATTTTTCGCCTGGGCCCGGTTGACTATCCGAAAATGTTCTTTATTTGTTCTACCCATGATCACAACGAGCCGGCTCATACGAATACGTTGATTTTCCGTCGCGACGAACGCGACGCCGAACAACCGTGTTTGCGTGAGGTTGTCATGGGTATGGGCAGGCAGTCGGCGTCGATTCAGACGGCCGTGAATTCCACATCGATCCGAATTTACTATCCCCTGGCGGCGATGCGCTGTGAAGGAGGCAAGGTCTTCCGTTCGCAGGCGGCCCGGGACGTCGGGTGTCTGCTCGACGTCGATCCCACGGTGGTATCGTGGCGGTGCATGCCGACCGCGTTTGGAGACCTCTCGCATACGGTCGATTTCGAGGTCATCCGTGACGATGGGCATGTGGTTCTCCTCGATGCTCACGATCGCGAGCTTCCGCGTGATATCGCCACCTTCGAAGAAGCTGCCCGGCTACGCCTTGCAGAATACCGCTACCTGTCTCGCGAGGATGTCTACGGTGGCTTTCGCCTAAGGAACGCCAAGGACCTCCTGCGCTACGGCAACTACAATGTTCCGCTCGGGGATCGCCTGCGCCTGCTGGGCGCTCTCGACGAACATGGATCGATGCCGATCGGGCAGTGCCTGAATGCTTTTCAGGAAGTAAGGCCAGTTGCTGGTCTCGCCGCCATGATCCTCAATCGCTATCTCGAAGTCGATTTGGACGACGCCCCGTTAGGACCGGAAACGGTGGTCAGGCGCATAACGCAGTGAACGGAAGTCGCTGCCCTATGCCCAGATCACGAAAGAGCCCTCAGATGTCTTCCAGTTCCTACACGCTGTTCAGACGCCAGCTTACCGAAGCGCTGGTCGAGAAGGGTCATGTCGTCGGCGACGATGTTCGGGCGCTCCTCGGCGTGACGTCGGGGAACACGAATCCGCATCCGTCAGGACGTGACGGCTAGCGGTCAGGCTCCGTTCCTCGCTCGAGAGAGGAGCGGAGCCGCTCACGGATTTGTCTGCAACCTGCTAGCGCCGCTCTCCCGAGGCGTTATCAGATAGGGGCTTACGGAGTTTTACGTGATCGATGCCAGCCTTGATTTTCACCCGGCGACCGAGCGGCTTAAAGCCGATCTCGTCCAACGCAGAACCGAGCGAGGGTTCCTTTGCGGACTTTGGTTTACGGCGTGAGGGCCGTGCCATTTCTGCCTCCTCAAATTGGATCAGGAGCACCTTGGGCTCTGCGTGCAAATCCGGCAAGACAGAATATGCGCGTCGAAATAAAGCGATTTCAGGAGGCGATTAAACCATGAAACTCTGGGTCATCTCCGATCTACATTGCGAATTCGGCCAACCGTTCGTTCATTCGCCGCCTGCCGGGGCGGATGTTCTGGTCTGCGCGGGCGATCTTTTGACACGCGGCATCGTCCCGAGCATTGAATGGTTGGCGGTCAATATCCCGTCCTCGATGCCAGTAGTGGTCGTTGCGGGGAACCATGAATTTTATCGAGCCGCCGTGCTGGAGAGCATCCGCGATGCGCGGTTGCTGCGCGACCGCTATCCCAACATCCACTTTCTCGAAAACGACATGGTGGACATCGGAGGCGTCAGGTTTTTGGGCGCGACCCTGTGGACCGACTTTCGCCTGAACGGCGGCGATCCCGAATTGGCAATGGCGGCGGCCCAGAGCGGGATGAACGACTATCGCCAGATCAAGTTTTCCAAGCTTCCCTACAGGAAGTTCGCGCCGATCCACGCCTATCGAAAGCACCACGAGTCCAGGGCGTTTCTTAAATCTGCGCTGGAGAACGCCACGGCCCGGAAAACGGTCGTCCTAAGCCACCACGCTCCGTCGCCCAGATCAATTCCGCCCGAGTTCCATGGCGATCCGCTGTCTGTCTGCTACGCCAGCGATATGGAGGACCTTATCGTCGAACGGCAGCCTGCATTGTGGGTGCATGGTCACGTCCATCAGAAGGTCGATTACCGGGTCGGCGAGTGCAGGATCGTCGCCAACCCCCGCGGATATCCCGGAGAGGCGACGGCCTTCGATCCGCAGCTTGTTATCGAAATCTAGGATACCCAATCATTCTTCCCTAAAACGAAAAATTGTGGCTTGTTTCGCTCGGGCGAACGACGAGGGAGCATACAGTGGATTTCCACATCGATCGGCGGGTGATCCTGAGCGAGGAGTCAGAGCACAAGAACCTATACGCCTGGTCGCTGAAAGAAATCGACGGCGACGGCAAACAGCTTGGTCGCGATCTAATACCGTGGCCCTGGAGTGTGTCGTTCACGGCACGTGACCTCGTCTTGGCCGAGACGCTGACCTTGTCATCGGAGACGCTTCCCAGTTCAAGGGATGATCACGATCCTAACACCAAAAGAGAAGCCACGAAACGACAGTCGATCCGGGCGACGTTACAGCCCTGGGATTTAGAACCATACTGCCAGACTGACTTCTCGATGTTCGGCACGGCCCGATCGCTCTCAAAGTTCGAACTCGTCATCTATGAGCTTTCGGAAGCAGACGGCGAGGAGCGATGTGTCGCCTGGGGCAGCGTCAGCTACACGTCCGAAATCGATTTCAGAGAAGAAACGACAGATGACGTACTGATCTTCAACCTCTTCGTTCGTCCTGACAGGTTCGCTCGATATGCGGAGAGGATTGCCGGCACGACTGTCGACGAGGTCGTGTTCCGTGTGCGAGGGGTGGCGGGCTTCTATTCAGTCTGGTCGCCGTCGATAACGGCGGACAGCATCAAGGTGCTGACGAATTCAGAAGAACACAAGATTCAGATTCCAGGCGATTGCACCATCAGGCCACCTCGGCTCGGGGAGGTGGCGGAGGCCGAGCTCCATTTTCACCGGATTATTCGGTTGGCGCGGACGAAACCGAAGGAATCTGACGAGGACGAAGAGTCCGTCGTCGAACCTTTCATCGAACCTCCGGCCGAAGAGCCGGACACATCGTGGGAACGCGAAAAACCCATCCCCGCCGACCCGCCCGTTCATCAAGGCCCGTTGAAGGTCATGGATGAACGAGTGGTCAAGCTTGTGTCCTCGCTGCGGTTTGCCGCTTGGGGAATCGCATTCCTATTGCTGCTGCTTCTCTTCAAGTAGTCGCTATGCCGTAACCTGTCCCCCGCAGCCACCTGGCGAACCGCGCTGGCTGTGGCATTGCATTGGGACACACCTCTCGAAACAGTCAGCCGACTTCGATGCTCGAAACTACGGCTACGCTAGGCTTAGCGATCTGGCGGAGGCTTCTGGCATACTCGAGGTGGAACGGGTAGGCGGACAGAATAAGGTCGTGACGGTAAAGCTGAAGGTCGGCTGAGAACACGCGGGCAATTTTGACGGGAGTAAGCCGCGACAACTCTCGGAAATCATTCGACAACCTGTGAGCAATCCGGCATGAAAATGCGGGTGCTTGATGGGGGATGATTTGTACGTACCGCCGTGGACGATTTTCGCTGGTCTCGGGGCGCTTGATCGCCGAGAACTGAGCAATCTCATTGCAAGCTTCGAAGCCACAACGCTGTTGTCGATGTCCATGGACCGCGTCACCGATGTGTTGTCTCGCTTCCAGAAAGATGGCCAGTCGTCGGATTCCACGGCTTTCGCCCGCCGTTTGAAGGATGCTGCGGACGCGTTGTTCTCGTCCGAAACCTCAGATCGTGCGTTGCGAATTCGCCTGTGGGTCAGAATAGCAGAAGCACTCGATCTGGACGCGACACTCCCTTTGTCTTCGAGAAGAGCCAATTCCGTCGGCGCAGGCGTGGCGCACAAAGCGGCGGCGGTGATGGCTTTGCCCATGGCCGATGAAAACGAGGAGTTGACGCGGACAGGGATTCAGAACGCCTGGAGAACTGTAACGTCGCTCTTGGGCCGTCCCCATCAAGATTTTCCTTCTCTGGTTGCCGGGCAGGCGCAACTCGTCGCGAAGGCTGTGGCCAAGGCCGCGACATCGGGTGAGATTCCAGAGGAACTAGCGAGCGCTCTCGGAGAGCGTGTTCGTGACCACATTCGAAGCCTGCCCCCCGAACTACGGGATGACGCCATGCGCGATGCCCTGACGGCAGGAGACCGTGCAGCCTTTACTGTGCTTGCCACCGGGACTGCGGCATTCTCTATCGGCATGGGCGTGAATCTGGCCGGGTTCAGCGCTTACATCCTCGCCGCCCAAGCATCGGCGTTTATCCCGTTCATGAGCGGGCCAGCCGTCGTATCGACGCTCTTCATGCTCGCGAACCCGCTTTTCAGTATCCCGGCCGTCCTCGGTATCGGATACCTGGCAAACAACTATGTAAACGGCGGGCAGGCTGCCAAGCTCGCCGCAATCGTTTCGGTCCAGTTGTCGCTTCGAGGGCTATCATCTGAGAGGGATGGCTTGGCGGTCCTGCTGAATGATTTCCGGACAGCGACTGAGATCGACCTGTCATCGCTACCAACGGCGACCGCCGCGGATACAACATCTCGGAACTCGACTATCGCGAAACAAGCGGGTGGGCGGTTGCCAAATGCGCCCGGCGATCTGAAGACTGCGGCGCTTGCCTCCGAGCGGCAAAGCGACCTGCTTACGGGCGTACTCTCGAAGAACCGCGGCGATGCGCTGGAAATGGCCGCTGTAACGGCTCTGTCGGCGGGTGACATGCTCTACAACGCGGTATCCATCGATCCGATGGTTCTCGCCGCCGCCGATTTCTCGCGATCGGAAGACCTCGGAGACATCTTCAAGTTCGGTGTGTTTGCCGAGCGCGTCGGATCGATGAGCGAGGCCGCTGCGGCGGGAGCAGGCAATAACCTGCGTGGTTATGCCTCCGAACAGTTGGTGGCGGCCCGTCTTTCGGACGTCGGCCACGTGGTCAGTTTTCCGGAGACCTCTAACAATGCGGGGTTTGATCTCCTCGTGGACGGTGTCCCGTTTCAGGTGAAATGCCTGCAGGGCCTCGAAGGCCTGCGAACGCATTTCGCCAAGTATCCCGACATGCCTGTGTACGCCAATGCCGAATTGGCGGAGGCCGTTATCAGCAGCGGGGAGGAATGGGCGAAACTCGTCTTCTATGTCGATGGCTTTGATCGCGAGATCGCCGACCTCGTCATGACCACCTCCCTCGAAGCGGCCGAGGCGTTGGGCGACCTGAACGTGCCGTTCTTTGCCATGGCGGTTTCCTCGGCGCGAAACCTCCACAGTGTCTGGCGCGGCCGCATGCCCCTGTCGGACCTGCCGTTTTCGGTCGTGATGGATGCCAGCGTCAAAGGTGGACTTTCGGCCATTGGCGCGCTGTCGGGCAAGGCTATCGGCCTGATGGCTTTCGGCCCGGCTGGAGCGCTGGTCCTGAGTGGTGTCGGGGGTGTCAGTGCACTGGTCGGCGCGGGCTGGACGAGAGAGCAGGCAACGCGATTGCTGTCTTCCGACTGGCTTGCCGACCTTGAGGCGTCCACCGAGCGGTTCCGTGCCGCGCTTCTGGCGATTGTGCAGGCCAAGATCGCGATGCTCGAGGCGAAGAAGTCCGCCGTTCCCGGCACGATTCCCGAGATCAACGACTGGATCGACGCGCGCTTCGCGGACGACATCGTATCTCTAAGTGAAGTCACGTACGATATCGAGACGGCAATTCCGACGCTCAGCCAGCCAGCGAAGGCACAAGCCTGCCTCGCTGCTATGGATGCTGCCAAGGTTCACCCCCTTGCGGTCGAGGCGGAGTTAGCGGACCTTTTGAAGGTGCTTGGGTCCGAGCCGTCGAAAGCCGCATCCGCTGGCAGGAAAGTCTCGGACGCATGGTCCGCGTTGAAATCGAAGCTGCCCAGTGCGGGCTAATGGAGGTATTGCATGCAGGCGTTGATCGGGGTGGCGAGGTCCAGGGTGATGTTGTTGATCGCCGCAGCAGGCGCAGCGGGAACGTTGTCTATCATTCCCGCGCGGGCGCAGGACGATCACTCGATCTACTACGGCTCGCGTGCCGGCATGCACGTGACGACCGTCTCCAAATCCGGGATCGGTACGTCAAAGGCCGTTATCATGATCGAACACACGCCCAAGGACGCCAAGGCGTACTGCGTTGAATACGAGCAGGATTATTCGATGGCCTGCGTCAAACGCACGATGGCATCGGTAAAGGTCGGCGACAGGGTAACGGCGAACTGCAAAAAGGGGACTTGGACCGACGTTTACGGCGAGGGGTATGTCCTTGAAGGCAAGTCGAGGTCCACTGACCTCATGGCTGACTATGTCGTGCGCAGCGTAAAGTCGGGCGAAGTACTCGACGGTTCGTCGGCCTCTGGCTACCCGACCGCATTGAGCGTCTTCCAGGAACTTTGCCCTGGTGTCGCTGAATGATGCGCCGCCTTTCCGTCGTCACCATGCTCGCATGCTTAGGCTTGACGGCTCCGGTAAGCTCCCATGCCGCCGACGTTAAGTTCGAAGGGATTACGAGCGGGCAGTTCGGTCCAGAGGCACGCTTCAGGCTCGAGGGCGAAATCGTCGAGGCCGACAGTGCTCGTGTGAAGCAAGCATTGGCGCAAGCCAACATCTCAGTTCAACAAGACCCGTGGCGACGGATCGTCATCGCACTGAATAGTCCGGGCGGCGATTACCACGAGGGACTAAACCTCGCCTTGGCGTTCCGTCGCCTCGGTCTCGCCACCGTCGTACGTGAGATGGACGCCTGCTACTCGGCCTGCGCCGTCGCATTTCTGGGGGGCGTCGATCTTCCGAAAGACCCGACCCCTGTCGGCGACGATGATCCTCTCCCCGATCAGAAGCCGTCGCGCACGCTTGAGAAGGGAGCAAAACTGGGATTTCACGCGCCGTATCTCTCCGTCCCCGAGGGGAGTTACGACGCAGCCCTGGTACAGGATGCCTACAGAGCGGCGGTTCTGGGTATCGCGCGATTGGTAGCGGTCGCGGATCGCCTCCATCTCGTTCCAGCCGAGTTGCCTCGCTTGCTCGCTCCAGGCCGTGACGAAATGTACATGGCCGACGACGTAGATGCAGTCCGTGTTCTTGGCATCACTTACAATGACTTCTCGTACCAAATCCGGGATGGATATCCATTTTCGCATTCCATGATCCTGAACGGATGCGTCAACCGCTACTACCATCTCAGGCGTAGAAGCAGTTCCGACGGCTACCAGATTGCGTTGTCTTCGCTCGAGGAGTTTATCGAAGGTTCCCAGCTGATGGAGAACGGCGAGGACGCTAATGCGTTCGGCGTTCGCTCAATCGGGCAGGGGACGGTGTCAACGTGGCTGGCCTACATGCCAATCGCCAAGACGAAGGACGGTGATCGTTTCGTATGGTGTTTATTCTCGCCAGGCACCACAGGGCCAACGACATTTTACAAACCAGCAGGGACCATCGAAGAGCTGTTCTCGGAGCTCAAGGGAAAGGGCGATCTCTGGGACTTCACCTCATCCCCAACGACGATCACGCTTTCGACAGGTGATTGGGTTGACGATATGATGCGCGCAATTGACCTCGTTCCGCCACACACGAAGTTGGACGATGTGGCGAGCCAACTCGAATCCTATCGCAAGTCCGAGCAGGCGATCACTCCTCGGTAAGCTATTGTTACGGTTTGGGTCCGAGGCGCTGTTACAGCTTGAAGCAGAAGCGATTCCGTGTCTCGCTGTTAAGCGCGCACAGCGTATATCCATCGTCGGCGTAAGGAATGGACGGCTTGCCGTTTATCGTGAGGAAGTCGCCGTCGCGTGCAAGAATGGTCTTGTTGCCCGTCGGCCATACGAATTCGTAACGATCGGATCGCCGATTATCTACGATGACATTGATATTCAGAGTAGCTTCACAGGGTTCAATCTCCCGTTCGCCAGTTTTACTGAAGACGGCACACGTGGCGGACGCTTTCGCACCGATTATCGATCGTGGGGATGTGGCATCCTCACTGGTAGCCGCTCCGCCGAGCTCTTTGAGAGTGAGGCCTGGGCGATATGAAGCAAGTTGGTTGATCCCCCAACTCCGGTCGGCGAAATTATCGACAGTGCAAGCTCCCTGACCCAATAGGACGTTGTACATCCCGTTGTACCCGCAACCTTGCAGGCCGTTCCCATTGACGGCGATCACGCATCCCGCTTCGGAATACCCGGCATCGCTACTCGTCACCGAATAGTATTCGGTGCCATCCGCGGTCTTCAGGAGTTTGACGATGGACTCGTCCTGCGTGACGAGTTTCGTGAATTTCCGCACATCGACGGGGTCCTTCATCAGGCCCACTTGCCAATGGAAGGAATTCTCGCACGCATAGTACGCGCGTTCTTCAGGTGGGGCCGATTGTGCAGGAAGTCCTATGAGTTCGATTTCGAAGCGGCCAGCTTTCTCTACGGTATCGATGTAGAAGAAATCGTTGCCGATATGGCGGAGCATCTCCTGAATCAGGTCAGGGCGCATCATCGTCGAATTCGACCAAGGGACCAGATTGTTGGCGAGCAGCATGATCTTGCTCATGTCCTCCAACGCAACGTCGTGGGCGACGGCCAGCGCTTTGGTACTGATCAGGCTTTCCTCCTTCAGGGCCAGGAACGGGCGATGAAATCCGAGCTTACCGGTGACGTGGAGCTTGCGATTGACGAAGGTCACCTCAGGTCCCTGTGCAATTCCCATCATGAACATGATGGCGCACATGGAGTAGCATTCCGCACCTTCGTCGATGACCGTGCCAATGCCGTTCTTGTAGAAGAATTCAGCGAGTTTAACGCCCTCGGTGACGTTTCCTCCCGGACTGTTCAAACAGATCGTGTCTCGCGCCGAACTCTCGCCATCGACACCGAGAAACTCCTTGGCGGCGATTTCGACTAGACGGGAGAAGTCGCCTGAGACGATCTCTCCTTCAAGGGAGAGAACACATGTCTCTTTGGAGGACTTCCTTATGTCAGCACCAGAGGCCGCGCCTGCCTGAAAGAATACCAGTGCGACAATGGCCATCCACGACAAACAAACCTGCCACGATGACCTGTACAGTTTCCCCATCTGCCCCTCCTGTAAAGGTCGCGTCATTGATCCGCCTCGATCCCCTCGGGCTGATCGCCTCGAACCTCTGTTTCTTCTGCCTACCTTATTTCCTACGTCGTTGCGGTGAAGTTTCGGTTGATTGGTTCGATCGTCTATTCAGGCTTTTGCCAGTAGTGATCGATGATGTGCTAGCCCTTTGTTCACGATACGCTGGCCAATTTGCGGATCACCGCCCTTCAGCGTCTCAGGATCACCACCGCACAGACGCACGAACAGAACCTGCTGGGTCGCGAACGTAAAATAGTCGCGCCTGGTCGGCTCGAACTCGAGGCCCGCTTTCGCGAAGCCGTCCGCCACTTCGGCGGCCGCGTCGTCGATGGCGTTGAAGACCTTGTTGAGCATCGCGCGCTCGGCCGCCTCCCGGATTTCCAGACATTTGCGCTGTTCCGGTGTCGGGATCGCACAGGTGTTCTCAGTCATGTCTTCTCCGTCGGCAGCGATTGGCGGGCCTGGCATCCGCGCTATTTGTTCGAAGACAACATAGGAGCAGTCAGATGATGGTCCAAAAGTTCTGCGTCTCGGACGCGAAGATGGTCCAGTCGCCCGGACAGGATGCGGAAAGGCCGCCCACACTGTCGACGCCTGGCCGCACCTTGATGCGGGTTCCCCGTGATTTGAACCCGATCTCGTCAAGCGAGGCACCCAGCGACCCGATGTAGGCGGCCTTTGTGGCGGTCTCGCGTTTCGACGGTTTGGCCATCTCACTTCCTCGCGGACGGAGCCGACTTTGAGCTCTGGGGTCGTCCGTCGCAAGCCTGTGCAGACGAGCACTGAAATATATTCAACATTGCCGGTCACTTACGCGGAACGATTAGAGTCCTGATTCATCTATCATTTCGATCTACTTGGTAGTCCCTGAGCGAAAAATAGGCGTTTCGAGCCGGCTTGACTCGGCCCTTCTATAGGAACAGATAGAGAACATCAGCATTCTTGGGCATGAAGCCCGCATTTCAACGCGAACCGAAGGAGGTCCGTGAACGATGTCGCACGCCCGGACTTCCCGGCTTATTGACGATCTCCGTGAGCGGATAGCCCACTTGGAGGGAAGCTCGGTACGAAAGGCAGTTGTCTTGCCGTTCGGTGTATCGGCGATCGACGACCGCCTTCCTGGTGGAGGCTTGGTCTGCGGCGCAATCCACGAAGTCGCAGGTGGCGGCTCTGGTACAGTAGACGGTGCTGCCGCTGCTTTGTTCGCCGCGGGAATAGCCGCGCGCGCCAAGGGGAAAGTCCTGTGGTGCCTGACTCGGCCCGATCTTTTTGCTCCGTCCGTTGCACAGGCAGGGCTCCATCCGGACCGTGTTGTCTACTGCGAAGGCGACAAGGACGAGGATATCCTGGCGTCGATGGAAGAGGGGCTGTCATTCGGCGGTTTCGCTGCCGTCGTCGGCGAACTGGTCCGATTGCCGATGACCGCGTCACGTCGTCTGCACCTGGCGGCCGAGAAGACCGGGACCTTGGGCCTAGTCGTCAGAAGGTGGCGAAGACAGAACGAGGCTTCGGATTACGGGAACCCAACGGCCTCGACAACAAGGTGGCGCGTGAGCGTCCTGCCGTCGGAGCCGTTGCCAGTCGCGGGCGTGGGAAGGCCGCGGTGGCTGGCGGAATTGATGCGCGTGAAAGCGGGCGAGTGTGCTGAGTTCGAAATAGGAGCCCCCGATGCCAAGGGTCGTATCTGTCTTCTTCCCCTATCTGCCGACCGACCGGATACGTCGTCATGGAGAGGGAGCCGTGCCAGCTGACAAGCCTCTCGTCGTCATATCGCGGTCGGGATCGAAGCGATGGGTGTCCGCGGCCGACACGGCGGCGCGGAAAGTCGGCCTGCGCGTCGGCATGTCCGCGAGCAAGGCGCAGGCCGTCATCGCCGGCCTGACGATGATCGAAGCCAACCCCGCTGCGGATGCAGCCGCTCTCGAACGCCTAGCCCTGTGGGCGCTCCGCCAATACAGCCCTGTCGTCGCTGTCGATGGCACGGATGGCATCGTAATGGATACGGAAGGCGCTGATCATCTTCGCGGCGGCGAGGAGATGATGATCAGCGGACTCGTGAACATGCTCCGAGGGCGTGGTCTGACTGCAAGGGCGGCCGTGGCCGACACCTGGGGCGCGGCCCACGCGATCGCGCGACTGGCGACCGCCGAAACCACCGTCGTTCCGGTGGGCGGGGTGGCGAAAGCCGTCGTCGGCTTGCCGATTCATTGTCTTCGCTTGCCGTCCGACACCATTCAGGGCCTACGTGTTCTCGGTGTCGAGACTGTCGGTGAACTGTCCGCCATGCCTCGCGCGCCGCTGACCCTGCGGTTTGGGCCCGAGCCGGGGCGACGACTGGACCAGTTGTTCGGGCGGGTGGCGGAACCGATCGAGCCACTGCGAACACCCGAGCTGGTGGTGGTCTCCAGAAATTTCCAGGAACCGATCGGGGCGGCGGAGACCATCGAGAAGTACGTCCGCCGCCTCGTGGGCCAGCTTACGACGGAACTGGAACGGCGCGGACTTGGTGTCCGTCGGTCTGACCTCGTAATCCATCGCGTCGACAACACGCGACAATGCTTGAGGGCCGGGCTGGCGAAGCCCGTGCGCGATCCCGCCCGTCTGTCCAAGCTGCTCTGCGATCGGATCGAGAAGATCGACCCTGGGTTCGGCATCGAGCGTCTGGACCTCGTCGCGGTCATGACCGAGCCTCTTGAGGAGCGGCAGGCTGCTTCATCGCTTATCGAAGAGGATGTCATCGATATCACACCCGTCATCGATGTTCTCGCAAATCGAGGGCAGCGCCTGTATCGCCTGTCGCCTGTGGCATCCGATGTACCCGAACGTTCAGCCATGCGTGTCGCGCCGACAGCGCCGGAAACCGGGGCGGACTGGGCCGTGAAATGGCCGAGGCCCTCGCGCCTGTTCGCCCACCCGGAACGCATCGAAGTCACAGCACTCCTGCCAGACCAGCCACCAGCGGTCTTCACTTGGCGTGGGAAGCGTCGCCGCGTGAAGCGGGCCGACGGCCCCGAACGAATATTCGGCGAGTGGTGGCAGCGTCCCAAGGAGATGCAGGCAGTTCGGGACTATTTCGTCGTGGAGGACGAGCAGGGCGAGCGCTATTGGGTCTATCGAGCCGGCGACGGCGTTGACCTCGAGACGGGATCGCATCACTGGTACCTTCATGGAGTATTCGGATGACGACGTACGCCGAACTTCAGGTCACCACCCATTTCTCGTTTCTGCGAGGAGCGTCGAGCCCTGACGAGCTATTCGCGCGGGCCGCCGAACTTGGTATCGAGGCAGTCGGCGTCGTGGACCGCAATAGCCTCGCAGGGATCGTCCGAGCATGGGAAGCCGCCAAGACGACAGGGGTCCGCCTTGTCGTCGGATGCCGTCTCGACCTCGCGGACGGCATGTCGATCCTCGTCTACCCGACCGACCGACCCGCATACTCGCGGCTGACACGCCTTTTGTCGCTCGGGAAATCGCGTGGCGGCAAGGGCAAGTGCATTCTCGATCTCGCAGACGTCGAAGCATACAGCGAGGGGCTGATCGCTGTCCTTGTCCCAGACGAAGCCGACGATGTCTGCGCGGGTCAGTTACGCAAAATCGCGGCCGTATTCGGTGAACGGGCGTACGTGAGCCTCTGTCTTCGCCGCCGACCGAACGACCGACTGCGCCTGCACAACCTCTCGAACATGGCCATCCGGCACAAGGTCAAGACGATCGTTACCAATGACGTGCTGTTTCACGACCCCTGCCGTCGGCAACTCCAGGATATCGTGACCTGCATCCGGAACCGAACCACGATCGACGACGTCGGCTACGACCGGGAGCGCCACGCCGACCGCTTCATAAAGGCCCCGGAGGAGATGCACCGCCTGTTCTCCGAGTATCCGGAAGCTTTGGCGCGGACACGCGAGATCGTCGATCGCTGCAAGTTCGATATGTCGGAACTCCAGTATCAGTATCCCGAGGAGGCAATCGTTCCAGGTCTCGATGCGCAGCAGTCGCTGACGAAATTCACCTGGGAAGGTGCGGCCGACCGCTACCCCGAGGGAATTCCCGACAAGGTCCGTAAGGCTATCCTCCACGAACTCGAATTGATCCGTGTCATGAAGTACGCCCCGTATTTCCTGACCGTCTACAGCATCGTCAGGTTCGCGCGGTCCAAGGATATATTGTGTCAGGGCCGTGGATCGGCCGCCAACTCGGCGGTCTGCTATTGCCTCGGCATCACGTCTATCAACCCGGAAACCTCCGATCTCCTGTTCGAACGCTTCGTATCCATGGAGCGTGACGAGCCGCCGGACATCGATGTGGATTTCGAACACGAGAGGCGTGAAGAAGTCGTCCAGTGGATTTATGAGACCTACGGCCGCTCGCGGTCAGCGCTCTGCTCCACCGTCACCCGTTACCGCGCGAAGGGTGCGCTGCGCGATGTCGGCAAAGCCCTCGGACTTCCGGAAGACCTCATCGGACAGCTGTCGTCTGGCATTTGGGGTTGGTCGAAAGACGGAGTCGGTGAGAAGCAGCTCCGCGAAAACAACTTGAATGCGTCTGACTACCGTCTCCAGCTCGCCCTTGATCTCGCGGGCCAGCTCATGGGCGCGCCGCGCCACCTCGGCCAGCATCCGGGCGGTTTCGTACTCACACAGGATCGCCTCGACGATCTGGTGCCGATTGAGCCGGCCGCTATGGACGACCGACAGGTGGTCGAGTGGGACAAGGACGACATTGAGGCGTTGAAATTTATGAAAGTCGATGTCCTGGCGTTGGGCATGCTGTCGTGCATGGCGCGCTCGTTCGAGCTACTCAACGAGTACAAGGGCATTTCGATGGGGCTGGCCGATATCGAGCATGAAGACCAGCGCACCTACGCGATGATACGGAGGGCCGACACGCTTGGGACTTTCCAAATCGAATCCCGCGCGCAGATGGCAATGTTGCCCCGTCTCAAACCAAGGACGTTTTACGACCTGGTCGTGCAGGTGGCGATCGTCCGCCCGGGTCCCATCCAGGGCGATATGGTGCATCCGTACCTTCGCCGCCGCGAGGGCAAGGAGAAGGTCGAGTACCCCACGCCGGAACTCGAGGCAGTGCTCGGGAAAACGCTGGGAGTCCCGCTTTTTCAAGAGTCGGCAATGAAAGTGGCCATGGTCTGCGCGGGCTTTAGCGCCGGCGAAGCCGACCAGTTGCGACGCGCCATGGCAACCTTTAAATTCACAGGCGGCGTTTCGCGGTTCAAGGACAAGTTAGTCAGCGGCATGGTCGATAACGGCTATACGGCCGACTTCGCCGAGCGGACGTTCAGCCAGCTCGAAGGCTTTGGCAGCTACGGTTTTCCCGAGAGCCACGCCGCTAGCTTTGCCCTCATCGCTTACGCGTCGTCATGGATGAAATGCTGGCATCCCGACGTATTCTGCGCGGCATTGATCAACAGCCAGCCAATGGGCTTCTACTCGGTCGCGCAGATCGTCACCGATGCCCGCCAACATGGCGTCGAGGTACGCCCCGTTTGCGTGAATTTCTCGCGATGGGACTGCACGATGGAAAGGATCGGGGAGACCGACCGTTTTGCCGTTCGCCTTGGGATGCGGGTGGTCAAAGGGCTTTCGCAGAACGATGCCGCGCGGATAATTCTGGCGCGCGGCAACCATCAGTTCGAGTCCGCAGACGACATGTGGAGACGTTCGGGCGTGCCGACGGCTTCCTTGGTGAAGCTCGCCGAAGCGGACGCATTCCTGCCGTCCCTAAAACTGGAACGCCGTCAGGCGCTTTGGGACATCAAAGCGCTGCGCGATGAGCCGCTGGAACTCTGGGCAGCCGCCGCCGAGCGGGAGGCACGGACGGTTTCTGAAATGCAGGAACCCGAGGTCACCCTGAAATCGATGACGGAGGGCAGGGAGGTCGTTGAGGACTACTCCCATACAGGGCTAACCCTTCGCGCGCATCCGATGTCATTTCTGCGCAATGATCTCAAGGCCAAGCGTATCGTCACGTGCGCGGAGGCGATGGGCGAGCGTGACGGTCGGTGGCTCTGGACTGCCGGGCTGGTTCTCGTGCGCCAACGGCCTGGATCGGCCAAGGGCGTCATGTTCCTCACGCTCGAAAACGAGACAGGGATCGTGAACGCCGTCGTGTGGCCCTCGCTATTTGAACGCCAACGCCGGATTCTGATGACGGCGTCCATGATGGGCATCCACGGGAAGATTCAGCGAGAAGGCGAGGTAGTGCATTTGGTGGCCCAGCGTCTGTTCGACTTCTCGGACGACCTATCGAGCCTGGATGAACGGGACGGGGACTTCCCGCTCCCGCATGGCCGTGGTGACCAGGTTAAGCATGGTGGCGGGCCTGACCCGCGAGACAATCCGAAACCTGCGGTGCAGGCAAGGGATATTTACATCCCGGACCTACACATCGACACGCTCAAGGTGCGATCACGTAATTTCCATTGAAGCGCCATCAAAAGAAGTTGCGTGGCGGCGCGATCCATCGACCGCTCGACTATTGAAGTTCGGTGAGCGCCTTACGGAGAATTTCTACCTGGCGCGCCATGTCCACGAAGAGATGAAGAAGCACAAAAACCTGTTGCCTGTTCACTGCCTTGGCCACGGGATGTCCAGCGTCGTTTCGGGCAGTCCGAATGATCGACTGGATGGCCGTCAGGACTTCAAGGTTTTCCGTGCTTTCCTTGGGCAGATTAGCGCGGATCGTCTCCAAGGCCGACCTAAACCTTGTGGCCTTGGTTCCAATGAATTCGGCCTTTTGCGCTGAATGGAACCGACTGCCGTGTGTCGAATTAGCCGCCGCAGCGTCCACCATGCGGATGAACTCGGCCTCCGCTGCTACGCCCAGCATAACGCAGGCGGAAAGTGGCAGATCGGCATAGAAGGCATTGATCGCCTCAATCAGATAGCCTTTCGCCACCGAGCTTAAATCCGGGACTTGTGCCTCCACGTGGCCCAGGTAGGACTTGGCATCATGAAATCTGAGAGGATATCGACTGAGCAGTTCGGTTCTCCCTAGATGGGAGAGACGGAAAAATGGCCATTTGTCGTTCGCCCCGTCTAGGCCGATCGTGACCATGCCTTGCCTGACCAAGTCCCAGAAGGCATCGCGCGCCAACTCCTCATCGTGCTTGCTTAGATTGGGACCGAAGGAATTCGGGCGATCGGACCCCGTGCCGCTAGCTCGCCGCTCGAGCTCGTCGCCCAATGCCAGAGTAAGTGAAGTCCATTGCTCAGGCGAACCAGTCTCACTCGTGATGATGTCGACGATCGCTCCCCTGATTTCCTGGTAGCTATGTTGTTGGGTGTTTCGGCTCATTCGCGCTACCATTCCTGTCTGATATCCGATCAGTCTTCCGGATAGTGTCTCCTTAGTCTACCCATTCTGGGAACTTTACCGAAACGCCTCAGTCCCTTAATTCCACTGGCTACACAACCAGAGTATCGGGAGATGGCATTAAAATCTTTCGCGACAGCGTGTTTCCCCTGTGACACTCATGTGCGCTGCCTGGCGGTGTTCTTCGGTTTCCTTTATCTGACAGGCCACGATCCTGATGAACGCCCACGGACGCTGACCGGACGAAAGATCGGAGGCACGCTGATCGTCATGGATCGCACGGATTAATTGTGGTTTCGAGAGGATACGGCCGACGCTCCGACACTACTATAAATCCCTACCGCAATAGCCCGTCGCTGTCGAACTCGGCCCAGTCGTCCAGGGATGGGGACACGTCGTCCAACTTCCCGCTCGCCGCGGATTTCTTCGCCCGCTTTTTCAAAGAGCGGGTCAGCTTCGCCTTGTACGCCGCTCGACGCCTGTTCTCCGCCGCAGCCGCAATGTCGTCCTCCCGCCACTCGTCGACTGCGCCGTTGTTCAGGAGTTCCTCGACGACACGCGGATCGAAGACATGGAAGGTGATTTTCTTCGCCCGCCCGGCCAAACGCACAGTTCGCGTACCTGCACTGGGCAGACGTCCGTCGGCGAGCCAACGGTGCCTCTCCCCCTGCTTGATCACAAGGATGTCCTGGATTTCCCGAGGAATGACGGGCAGGCTTTCGATGTCCTTCATGGCCGTCGAAACGATGCCGACGGCTGCCTGAAACTCCGTTTTCGCGGACGACGGCATTGCGAGAACGATCTCGCCGCTATCGAGAGTGAGCGACTTCCTCGACGCTAGGGGAAGCCGCGCGCGCAGTTCCAGCAAGATGCCTTTGGCGCGCACTCCTGATCCGAGGGTTGCTGCAGGGGTCAAGTCCCAAGTCCTGATGAGTTCGATATCTCTGTTTTCGTCTTTCGGCATACGGGAGAAATGGGTGTCTGTGCGCGTGAAGTCAACGAAGATTGATAAGGCGAGAATACCAATCGGCGTATGGCGTGTTCTCGACCATATGTCGGTTGAAATCGGGGCTGCCGTCGCTCCACCACACTGGTCCGCGCTCGCCGAGAGCGACTTTCGCGTCGTCTACCCGCCTGCGGGCCTTTGCGGTCTCGTTCGAATTTCCCTTCGCGTCCTGCACGGCGCGGCGCGCGGACATGAGGTCGTTGACGAGGCGCTGGCGGTCGTCTTCGGCGAGCGCGGGATTGCTCTTGCGCCAGAGGCGGCCGCGCACGATGAAATATCTGCCGTCAGGCGTATCGGGGTAATCGCTCAAGTCCACCTCCTGTCTCCGTAGGAACTTTCCGGTGAGCGATAGGTTTCCGCGAACGAGCCGCTTTGCGACCATGCCGCCGATGCCCGGCAGTAACGCGACCGATCCGCTGACCAAGCCAACATCGTGTCGGTGTTCATCTGGAAATGCCTTCGGCGGCTCCAGAAAAATTATGGATACTTGCATGTCCGGATGTGGTGGTTAAACCATCACATGGCAAGGAAACACGATGCACATTCTTGATGAGCGGCTCTTCGGTAGCGAGCAGTATCCACTGGATTACGCCTCTGGCTACAACTGGGTTGAAAGTATCGACCGCTACAGCAAGGCATCATTGTCTTCAGGCGTCGCACTCTTGCTCCACGAAGTCCAGAAGCATGCCGAAGACTTCGAGCGGGGTGGATTTGTCGCGTACTTCGAGGATCGTCTACAGACAGCGGTGGTAAACGCATTCCGCACTGAGGTCGAAGACATCCCCTGCTTCGCTGCCGAGTTGGTCGAGAAGGTTAAGGGCGTCCTTCCAGGTCTCGAACGCCTGGATGCGAACGCTGATACGGCACTGCTGTTGAGCATCTACGGCAAGGTCTGCAACAAACTGCCCGAGCATACGCGGGCCCGTCTTGTAACTGCGGACGTCCAAGGCGGCGTCGCTGCCGTCTTCAACCAGGAACGCCCCCGCATGGAGGTGATCAGGAAAGCCATTCGCAACAGAGGTGTGGTCAAGAATGAAGCTCTCACCGTTCGCGACGTGGTCGAAGCAGCACTGGAAACCGTGACGGCCTATACCGCCCACCTCGAAAAGTTCGACATGGGCATGACGGAAGAGGATGCTTACTACATCAAGGATGTCGTGGTGAAGCTGCGCAGCCACCTCGCATATCGTGGCGAGCCAGTAGACGACATCGACGCGGTGATGACCCGCTTCGAAAATGCGGCGAGCGCGGTCGCCGGAACGACAGCAGTATCGGGCCGTGGAAACCACCTGAAGCTGGCGGTCGACAATACCGCAGAAACTGCATCGACTGCCCTCAGTTTCTGATTGAAGGCGGGGTCTTACTTCCAAAAATCACTTAACCCCGCCCCTCAGCGCCTTGCCCGCCTGCATCGATTTTCCAGTGGCGTGATCGACTACGCATCCAGAACGCTTGTCTCCGCGCCTTGGGCGCTCGTCTAGGATGGTGAGAGGCGTAGCAAAGGCCTCACGACGCCGCCAACCGTAACGTTGCCAAGGGGGCATCGTTGCTCGCGAACAATTTCCGCCGCGACCCCGTGATCTTCGATCCGATCGGGATATGGCGCAGGTAACCGGCGGCGATTTCGCCAGGTGACAGGCTCGGCGGGTGGACGTAACGTCGGTTGCGGCGCTCCTCGCCCGGCCGCCTCGATGGCAGCGCAGGACGTTTCGGCTGCCGCCTCCGGTATCGGTGCCTCCTCTCTTTCCGACGGATATCGTCGAGAGCGTCGAAGATATCACAGCCGTTCTCGAAAGCGTACTTCTCGGCACGCTTCAGCCGTGCGTGAGCGCCAGATGTGTTTAACACCTGTATGAACAGAATCAGCTATCAAGTACTTTTCAATGATACTCGTTGCGCAAGTAAAAATAATACTTTTATATTTATTACTTGCTGTAATATCGTTATTTGAGCAGATGGAGACTTATTTAGATGTATATGTTTAGAACATTACTTGTAGCGACATCGTTGGCTGTTATCGCCGGTTCAAATACGCTTGCGGACCCGCTCTACATCGTCAGGCCGATATCGATGATGGGAGGACAAAATGCAGGGGTTCTTCCTAATGATGCGTTTTCAAACGGAAATGAACATGTCGGCGGCGGAACGGGCGTCGGTGGAGAAACACAGACTCCAGGAGGGGGATCGGAAGAGTCACTAGAATCTCACCCCGTCGGCCCCGAACTCCCCTTCTCGTGGACGTCAAATAGCTGGAAAGCCGTGGTAAACCCCATTAGGTCCGACGGTGTGACCCAAGCAATCATGGTCGTACCGCCAGTAATGTCGGCTAACGCTTCTAATTGCGTTCTCGAAAACGGAACTACCGATCACACACAAATGTTTTCGTTGTATAATGATTCCAAGTTGATTCAAGTCCACCGAATTGGAAGATATGGCTTGGTCATTCACTGCGAAACAACGAATGGAGAGCCGTCACCTGCCACTTATGCCGTGGACTTCCATATTCCGAGCGAGCCGGAACAAGCTCCCGACTCCCAGGAGTAAGAGCAGGACCCGCACTTCGAAGATCGCGCGGAAGGCCGAAGGCTTATCCCGTTAAAACAGGGACATACCGCCGATTGTAGATGAGCGAATCCTAAACGGAGCGCATAAATCACGGGTCATTCAATTTTGAGTTGGTCATCATGATTTAGGTCGAGCCGCTCGTGTGACTAGAGCAGATTCGGCGAGCGTAGTCGCGCCAGGGCATCGGGGCCGGATAGCCGTCCACAGTCGAACTTATGCAGCCGCCAGCGATGTCTAGGCTGATCCTTGCAATGTCAGCTGGCAGACTCCCCGAAGTCGGGATAAGCCAGACTAACCAATGCAGGGGAAATCCAAATGACGCTCTACGAAGTAACTGTGCGATTTGTTGCAGAGAACCAAGTGTACGGCACTGAAACGTTCTACGTGCAAGCTGACAACGAGCAGCTCGCCAACGACTATGCCATGAAGCTATCTGAAGACAGCATCTACTTCGACGACCGCATCGATTTTCGTCGTGAAGAAGAGACGAACGAGGCCGACGAGCCAGACAATATTCCTGAGGACGTCGTTATTCATCAGACTCCGAGAGAGGACAAGACCTTCGGCATGTAGGATTGGCAGTAGGTCCCCATCGCGCAACGCTTGAAGTTGGAGAAGACGCGGTGGACCCACTTCAGCACAATATGGGCGGGCAACGCTTCTTGGCGCTCAGGTTCTGCGCCTTGTGCTTGCGTTCCGGCGGTAGTTCACAGGCGCTGTACCCATCGGTGACGATGAGCGTTCCCCGCGCCGTGTTCTGTGTCACGAAACGCCGGAGCGTCTCGCGGTCGGCGACCTGGACACGTTGCAACCGCAAGCGGCCCGCATAGTGCTTGTCGACGATCTCGAACCGCCCCGACCAGAACCATCTTGCCTATGGGGCTACGGCCCTTGCCGCCGGCGACGGTGTCGGTCTTCTTTCTGTACGGCGCGTTCGTCTCGTCGATCTCGACAATACCGGAGAGCCGCTTTCGATCTGGATCGACCATCGCTCGGCGGAGCTTGTGGAGCAACAGCCATGCGGCCTTGTAGCTGGCGATCCCGAGCTTCGCCTGGAGCTGGAGTACCCAGGTGACGGATTACCGCCTCAGCCGGGCCTTGGGAGGAGGGCGCGCTCGAGCATCTGTTCGACATCATCCAGCGATCCTCTATCGAGGTCATCGTCGCCACGCTCAAAGGCGACATCCCGCCTGTGGCCTCGACGACAAGGCCACAGGCTTCCGACGTTTACGGCATGCTGGCGCTGGACCGACTCGCGCCCTGGCGACCACGCGGAACATGGGCGAAGGCATGCCGCTACAAATATGCGGGCGAGTCCAGGTCGCAGACCGCGAAAGGCTCCGGCGTTTCGTGACACAGAACACGGCGCGGGCAGTTATCTGGCTTCAGATTGCGATCAGTAGCCATAGACGTCAACCTCCAGGTTTTGTCCCAGAACGGGGTTGTTGGTGACCGTTTTTTGCTTTGACCATGTTGCTTTATTGTCAAAGCTTCTTTCGATAGTCATCTGCGATGGCACGCAATGCGGATAACCATCTTGTCTTGGCGTGAATCGAATATGTGTCAGAGGTTTGCCTGCTGGTACAACGATCTCTATGGATTTTGGCGTGATGTCCTGTATACCGTACCACTGTGTGAATGGATTCCCGTCAGTAAGGTTGCCAGCCGGATAAGCGGCATCAGCGTCGAATACCGAAATCGCGCTTGCAGCCGTTACATTCACACCGCCTGAGAGAGCAACCATTTCCGCCCAGCCAACACATGCGGGAAAGCTATGATGCACATACCATTGGTCAATAACAACGCGCCAGACTTCCTCGGCATTTGGATCGTAGAAAGTCAATGTGAAGGGTTGGGAACGAACACTTCCAAACTTGTCGGTGAGAGTTACAACAAATGATGTGCTTATCGGTGTTGACGCAGAACCTGAGATGATCCCAGTTGAGGCATCGATGTCGAGGCCTGCCGGAAGTGCCGGCGAGATGGAGAACACGCCACTCTGCGGGACGTTGGTTGCCGTCGGCGTAACCGACACGGCGCTGTTTATCTCGAGCAGTGCGCTCGAGTAGGCGACCGTGGGAACGCTGCCGACGTTGACGTTGTAGGTGAACTCGACCGAGCGGCCGAACTGGTCGGTCGCCTTGACGGTCATGAAGTACGCAGGCCCGACCGCGATCCAGTCCGGATAGGTGCCGGAGATGCGGCCGTCGCCAAGAAGCGTGGTGTACCCGGCGAAGATCGACTGGTAGTGACCCTTGGGCTGTTCCGACCATCCAGGCGCAGCGGGGGTGACTCTGGTGAAGGTCATCGGACCGAACGTGTTCAGGAACTTTGGCGTTTCCGTCACCATCTGGACACCGACGCGGGCGTCGTAGTCGAGGACGGTGGTCGGGTCGAGCGTCAGCGGCCCGGACGGAGGCACGGTGACGGTGAACGCCCCCGACGTCGCGGTTTTGCCGCCCGCCGTCGTCACGAGATAGGTGTAACCGGTGTAGATGCCGGGATCATTTGAAGTCCCCGATATTTTGCCCGTCGCAGGATCGAGCGTCAGCCCGGCCGGAAGCGGCTTGTTCAGCGTGAACGTCAGGCCGCCGTACTTCCAGACGCTCGCGTCCTGCGCGTCGCGAACGACGGGCGCGGTCGAGACCGGGGTCTGGTCCGAGACCATGAAGTTCGGCACGGCATCGAAGTACGGGTTGCCGACATACGGCGTCACCTTGAGGGTGAACGCGTTCGACGACGCGACGTCGGTGACGCCGAAGAAGCTGTCGGTTCCTTTGACTTTCAGACCTGGATAGTCGCCGGCTACGGCGGTGACCTTTCCATTTATGCGTCCCGTCGTTGTGTCGAGATCGGCACCTGCGGGCCACTGCGTCCCGTCCTTTTCGAACGTGACGGTTCCCGCGACGAAGCTGACGTCGGGCAGCGTGTTGAGGGTCTGGCCCTGCGCGACGTTGATGACGGCGGGAACCTGGATCGACAGGTTGGGCAGAACCTCGACCGTGACGGGCTTCGACGTCAGGCGGCGCGTCTCGTCGCTGACGGACAGGTTGAAGGTCACCTTCCCGGGGGCGGTGAAGTTGGAACGCAACGCCACGCGGCCCGTGGCCGGATCGACCGAGACCTTGTCCTTGATCGCCGGATCGACGATGTCGGTGTGGTATTCCACATCGCCGTAGGTGTTGGAGCTGGTCGGGACCATCCAGAACGGCTTGCCGACCTTGGTCTTCACGTTCGCCACGTCCAGCAGGATCATGTCGGTCGGCTCGATGACGCGCATCGCGATCGTCGGGTTGATCACCCGCCCCGCCGCGTCACGGGCCGTGACGGCGATGCCGCCGAAAGTTCCCGTCAGCGTCGGCGTGCCGGTGATGCGTATGCCGCCGGGCTCGACTGCATACGACAGGCCGGGCGGCAGCGCGGGCGTGCCGTTGACGGTCACGGTCGGGGCGACGCCGTAGGCTTGCGTCTTCGTCGCGATCAGCTCGTTGTAGGCGCGGCTTGCGACGAAGACGCGCGGGTTCGCGGTCGCGAAGGCGAATTCCTCGGCGGGCTTGACCGCCAGCGTCACCTGTTCCGACACGGCGGTGTTGTAGGCGAGGCGTGTGGCGTCGCCCGTCTCTTCGTATGCGGAGGCGTGACCGTCGGTGGCCTTTGCCGCCAGCGCGAACGATCCGCTGGACGAAGCAACACCCTCGACCAGACCGTACTGCTGGTCTACGACAATGGCGTCGAGCGGCAGAGCCGACACATCGGTCGTCTGACGGGCCGCGCCGTTCTCGGTCCAGCGATAGACGACGCCAGGAACATGCGTCTTGCGCACAAGGGTGCCGGGGACGGTTCCGACCACGTCGTAGGTGATCTCGCCGATGACGTTCCTTGGTTGCTTCATCGCGAAGCGGAACGGTTTTGCGGGATCGTACTGGACCGCGTCGAAGTTGACGGGATTGAGGTGCTCCATGTCGATGGCGAGCGGCGGCACGACCTCGAAGCTGAACTGCGGGTTGCGTTCCAGACCGCGGTCGTGTTCGTCCTTGCCGCTCACGGACAATGTGTAGCGCGTGGTTACGGCCGAGTTCTCGATCGACGAGAAACGGCGCAGCGATCCGGTCGCCGGGTCGAAGTCGAGCGTCTGCGGGTAGCTTGCCGGTGAAAGGGCGAACACCATGGAACCCACGCGGTTCCAGGTGTCGAGCGCGGTGGTCGAGAAGCTCTCCTTCGAACGCAGCACGCGGTTGACGTCGGCGTTGCCCCTGATCTTGACCTTCTCGGTGAGCGTCGCGAGAACCTCGAACTGGAAGGTGGCGCTGACACCGTCCGCATCCGTCGCGCGGGCGGTGACCGTCCACTTGCCGACGGCCGGCGGCGTTCCGGTGAGGATGCCCGTCGTGGCGTTCACACCCAACCACGGAGCGGCAGGGGTGACGTCGACGATCGCGAAGGTCACCGGATCGGCGCTGGACCCCGTGACCTTCAGCCCGGCGGCGGCTGCGTTGGAGTTGAGGTACGACCTCGCCCCGCTCTCCTCCTCGACGAAGAAGAACGTAGGCTTGTCGGCCGTCTCGAGTTCCATCGCGACGCGTTGCCCGACGATGATGGTGATCGGCCGGGTGGTGCCGATGAGGTTGGAGCCACCACGGTCCACGGCGGCGACGACGATGCCGGAATAGACGCCCTCCGGCGCGGTCACCTTGCCGACGATGCGGCCCGTCGCGGGATCGACCGTCAGCCCCGACGGCAGGGGCGCGGAGTTGCCGGCCAGCGCGAAGGCGGAGGGCACGCCGCGAAAGCCCTTGTTGGGAAGAATCGGGGCGATGTTGTCGATGCCCGATGCATAGCGCGGGATGGACTGCGACGACGCGATGTCGAGGCGCGGATAGGGACGGATGTCGGCGGCGATTAAGACGACGCCCGAACGTCCCTCGACGTCGGTGATGACGATGCGGACCGGACCCGCGTATTCCGCCTTGGGTTCGCCGCTGATGACGCCCGTCTTGGGGTCAATCGACAGTCCCTCGGGGAGAGAGCTTTCGGGCGAGAAGGTCACGTCGCTCTTCGCGCCGTAGATCGTGTTCGCATCGATGTAGTCCGAAAGTTTCGGCCCGGCGAAGTAGACGGCGGCCTCGCCCGCCTGGGCGTCGCCGGTCACGTTCGAAAGGATTTGGCCTTGGAACGCGGTGATCGTCGGCAAAGGCTTGTCGAGCACCCTGACCTCGAACTCGTCGCTCGTCGCGGTCTCGCCGTCTTCGTCCACGACCGACAGGCGGAACTTGCCGTAGGACTTCACGTCCGGCAGCGAGAGCGCGCCGGTGCGCGCCGTCAGCGCGCCGGTGTCGGCGTCGACGGTCAGCCAGGACGGAACGGTGCCGACGATGCTCCAGGTCTGGCGCAACTTGGCCGCACCGCCTGGCTGTTTGATGGCGATTGGCGACTTGGTTTGAGGCGCGGCCGCTCCGGCGTAGAAGTCGGCGTCACCGACGACATTGAGTTCTATGGCGTCGCGGGCGGTGACCTCAATGGAGAAGGGTGCGGACGTGGCGGTCTCGCCCGAGGCGTCGGTCATGGTGACGCGATACGGGCCGTAGGTGCCGGCGGCGGCCGCCGCCGATCCGGCGAAGCGGCGCTGGGCGCTGTCGAGGACGATGCCGTCTGGCAGCGCCGGGCTTCCTTCGGCCATGGCCATGACCGGATAGGATACCGTTCCCGTCACGTCGGGAATGACGCTGTCGGCGTCGTATGGGATCGAGACGCCGAAGAGGTCGTCGCGGCGCTTGAACGAGACGCCGGCGAGCGGACCGACCGACAGGTCCGGATGGGCGAAGACGACGACGGGGGCGACGTCGTGGGTTTCGCCGTCGCCGTTGGCGACGCGTACCGTCCACTTGTGCGGCAGGCCGATGTCGGGAACGACGCCGGAGACGTCGAGCCGCTTGGGGTTGAGCGCGTCGCCCGTCAGCGTCACCGGGACCGACGGGTCGGCGAACGACACGGTGTAGTCCGGGATGGCGTCGGCGATCTCAATCGCGCCGGCGTATTCATGGCCGACGCGCACGTGCTGGCCCTGCAGGCCGGCGAGCGTGTCGCGCACCGACGGCATCTTAGGCTTGACCTCGACGGAGAAGAAACAGCTCGTGGTCTCGACGTTTTCGCCGTTGGCGACGCTGACGCGGAACTCCAGCGCCCGTGTAGGCTCGACCTTAACCGGAACGCCGGAGATAAGGCCGGTCTTCGCGTCGAGTGACGTTCCTTCCGGCAGTTCTCCCGAGACAAGCTCGAACGACAGGTCGCCGTACGCGCCGCTCGGAACGGGAACGGGGAGCTTGGGATCGATGCCTGTGAAAAAGGACAGGGTGCTTCCCGACTGGTATGAGCAGTTCGGCGTCGGATTGGATGAGCCGTAGCGGAACCAGTTGGAATAGCCGACGGTTCCGTCGACGTCGACGGCCTTGTACCGGATCAGCGCCGTCTGGTAGGGCGTGACCGTGTTGAAGTCCATGGCGACGGGCGGCGTACCCCACTTCTTCATGACGCTGGTGAACGGCAGGGTCTCGCCCTGCTTGACCTCGTAAGTGTATTCGACCCGCGCGTCGCCGTCGATGCCGTAGTTGACCTTGTGCGCCGGCATCGCCGAGCCGAAAGAGAACTGCAGGCTCGTCTGCGACGGGATCGGCTTGACGATGTCGGCGATGGTTCTGAACGTCGGGCCGTCCTCGACGACATACCGGCCGATGAAGCTGACGACTTCCTTTCCGGTGTAGTCGAGGCCGCGGATGAGCAGCGGGTATGTTCCTTCGGCGGTTGCGGTTCCCTCGATCAGCCTGCCATTCTGGGAAAAGCCCGTCGGCATGGGCGTGAGCCGTTGCCAGGTCGCGACTTCGACGCCCGACGGCAGCGGCAGGGCGTATGACCTGAACTTGTTGGTGTGCGCGTAAATAAGGACTTCGGCCGGCTGGGTCTGGAGGTCGAAAACCTCGAAATTGGCTTCGGCCGATCCGACGCGTTCGCCAGCCTGGTCGTAGGCGATCAGGTTGACGACGCTCTTGCCGGTCTTCGAGGCCCTGCCGCTGAACTTGCGTGTCACCGGATCGAACGAAATCCCCTCCGGCAGGGTGCCGCTGACGACGGTCCAAGTGTCGCGCTCCCATTTACCCTTGAGCGGCAGGAGTTCGGCGAAGTCGAGTCCGACGCCGGCGACGAAGTACGCGGTGATGTCCTTGGCGTATTCGCCGCTGTCGTCGTTTGCGGCCACCATAAACTTGTAGCGGTAGTAAAACGTCCCGTCGTCCATCTGTGCCGATGCGGCCGGAGGCAGCGCGATCGACGCGGACAGCACGATGGCGAGGGACTTAGCGAATACGGACTTCATGATTGAAACGCCTTCGTTACAATAAAAGTAAGCTCTGTCAGATTGTAATAATATAAATGTGAAAACTACAATATAAAGTCTTTTAAGAATAATCTGTAAGATATGTCGATGTTTAGAAACTGCGACTATATTTGGTGGTTCCTCAATTAAACCGCATGATTTCGACGCTTGTTGCTCATGCGTCTTCTGGAGCTGCGCCAATGTCAATTTTGAAGTCGATCGATAAGCATCTCGATGCCGAGATGTTATGGATTATCAACGTGAAAGTTTGCCGCATCATGCGAGCAAGGCCAGCCCGGTGAAGTGTTACGGTAACGAAGGGAGGCACGCCATTTTCGCTGTTCTGGATGAAAATGGCGATGACGCTTGCTACATCGTCACGGGACCGGGCGGCTACATGGTGCCGGGTTCGTTCTCTCTCGATGAGGCAATGGAGCTGGCGGCGACGCTCGCAGCCGAGTACGACACTCCGTCGCCCTCTTCTGAACCCTCTCCAGACTGATCAGGATACCGCTTTTTGAAAGCGCCTGCCGCCAGCAATTTTTTGTTAAAGGGGTCGCTCCAGTCCATCAGCGCGCCGCGACCGTGATCGGCCTCGTAGTCGTTGGCCTTGATGATCCTGATCAGCAGACGTGCGAATTCCTGGAGGGTTTCGTGGCCCGCTAGATTGATCATGTCGTCTGCAGTCGCGTCGAGGTGAGTCCGCATCGTGGAGAAGTCACCCCGTTTTTCGCACCTGAGCATGGCCTGTAGCGCTGATGTTTCCGTGTTTGACATATATTGAACTCCCGTTTTCTCAAGCGTGCTTCACGGTGAGAGCCGGCGCAATCTCACCGCTCGAGGACGAGGGGTCGGTCGGTCGGTCATTTGAGGTCGCGAACGCGACTTTGAAGTCTAGTCGCAGTGCTAGATAAGGTAAGGTTATTTTCACCCTTCAGGGTCCTGCCTTTGTTAAGGCTATCCCGGAACTTACTCCCAAGGTTCGCTCCATACGGTAAACTCCCCCTCCGGAATTCTTCAAAATATAAGATGACCTCGCGATTGTCGGCCAAGGAGCATTCGGCTCCACGGGGTTACTTTATTTACATAGGGGCTGACATTGGCACGAACTCACAGGAAACCACTTCCTTTCAAACACGGCTGCAAAGGTGCATTGTTCGGCGTATACGCCGTATTGGCTGCTGTTTCGGCGACTGGTGCACATGCGGCTGAATTCGACATTAACGGCATGAAACTGGGTATGAATGCCGATCAGGTCCTTGCCAGATATCAAGAACATCGTCCTGAAGTTACAGCTTCTCGAAGTGGAAGCTCCCAGAAGGTTCCGAATGGGTTGCGAACGGCCGGACGCTCTACAACGATATCGCCAATCCGGATGACATGGAGCACGAACGCATGCAGTTCGCGTTCACGGGTCTCGGAAGCGGCAACCAGTTGTTCGCGGTGCGTCGCGAGCTGAAACTCAGGCCTTCGCAGCGACCCACGACGGAGTCGATCTATGCCGCCGCCGTACAAAAATACGGCCAGCCTTCTATCTCAGACAGAAGTGATACAGGGGCTTGGGCGGCATGGAAATTCAGCACCGTAGATGCGCCGGCCGATAAACTCGAGTCGCCACTTGGATGCATCGGGACATCGGATTTCCCTGTGGGTCTCGATGACCACACGGCGGGCAAAGCCGAAAAGAGCGCGGAATTCTGTGGCCTCTATATCGAACTCACGGTTCGGGGTGACCAGACAGGCCTCGCCAACGAAATCGACGTGGCGATGATGAACCACCTCGACCTCGTCCGTGATTTCGACGCTGATAATCAAGACGCCAGAAGGCGGATCGACGCGGCAAAGGCGAAGAACGCCGACAGTGCAGCACCCGCTCCGGAACTCTAATACCGGCATCTTCAAAGCAAGCAAGTCTTCGCAAATCAGAGGTCTTGCTTGCTACGACGCCGTGGTCAGCAGTTGCACGGTCGCATTGACGCCCGTCTACATACGGACAAGGCTATCGCCGAGGCTTGGGTCACGGCCCTTGCGACGCGATACGCGCCGACGAGGGTGCAGGATGTTCTATCGGCGTTCCAGGGCACTTCGACGACAACGATCAAGGGCGATGGCGTAACGCTCGAATATACCTACTTTAAAGGACCCGCGATCGACGAACGGCTGATTACGATCACCGCTCCGTAAAGATGCTCGCCCCCGCCTTCTTTGGTCTTCCGCAGTCTTTCCGGAACGTGGGCCATGGCCGTCATCGCGCGGACGGAGCGACTACGGCCATTCGGAAACAATGGAACGGATCAGCTTCGGAAGGTTCCAAGCCCAGCGCCCGCGCGGTTCAGACCATCCTTGTTTCGCTGCGAATTCTTTGCCCAGCTCGATCTTCGTCTCAATCAATGCCGGGTTCTACTGATTTGTTGAATATCTGGCATATAGTGCAGTCCGTTCGGTCGTGCCGCCGGAGTCGCGCGGCTAGGAGCCGAAAAAAGTCTGCTGTCTTCCGGATGGGTTTCAGCATCGTCTCGTTAAGTGATCAATCAAAATGACAGGGTGAATTACCTTGGTTTCAAGTACCTTCCAGAAACATCAAAGCTTTCACGGACGCGCAGATGACGGGGTGCAGCCACCGCTTCAACGGTTACATCGAGCTTCTCCCCTAGCGCGTCCAAATGAACGGCTTGTTTCCAATTATCGTGATGGTTGACTGGCTAGCCGACCGTTTTGCAACCGGGTATATATGAGGCTGAGGGATGTGAGTGGGGTGAATACCGCAGATGCTTAGGAATAGAATTGTAGACAGCCCTAGTTTGTGCGGTCGAACGACCGCATTTTCGAGCTGCGTTATGGTCGCCGTCACCCTTGCGCTGACGCAACTGTCTCATGCCCGAGCTCAATCACTTTCGGGCGTCAATATCGGTAGCGATAAATCGGCTCTGAATCAGCTTGGTGTCGCGCCGAGTTCGTCGCAGGCTCTCGGTCCCCATACGGCTGTTAAGTTCGCGCTTCCAGGCGGAAACTCGCTATCGGCGACCTTTCTGCGTTCGAGCGGAAAGATCGTCTACGCGGAAACCGACTGGGGCGGCCAAGGGGCGGGAGCCTATTCCGATTTCGAGGGTTTCAAGTTTGGCGAAACGACACTCGATGACGTGCGTGCCAGGTTTGGGCACAATGGCCTCATATTCGGGGAGCGACCAGCCGTTACGGTTATGGATGACGGTACCCTGGCATTGCTCAATTCCTACGAAATCGCCGGCCGCAACGAGATTGCCACGTTCGTCACCAGTATCTCGCCACCTGAAATGGCAGCTCTTCAGGCCACGAACGGTAGTTCGAAGCTTGCTGATATCGTCGGCCAGCATGCCAAGCTCACATCGCTCATACTCGCTGACCGGGAGTACGCAGACACGATATGGGGAGCGAACAAGACATTCGACGCTGGATACGCGCCGATCTCATGGGGAGCGGTTTCCGCGAAAACGGTGGAGTTCAGCAAGAAAGCTGACAACGGTTACGACGTCTCGGACATCTACACGGGCGTCACCAACTACCCGGATTTCAGAGGAAGGGACGTTATGTTCAAAACGTTCCGGACCAGGATCAAAAACGGAATGAAGGCAGGACCGAGTTTTGCGGGGGAGTACTCTGTAATCCAGATCGGCTGTGGATCGGGCTGTTCGTTCGTCGTCGTTGCGAGCAACCGCACGGGGCAGGCATTCAACTTTCCCCGCGGTGGTGAGGAGAACATGTATCTCGCGTTGAAGTATCGCCTGTCGAGCAGGCTCCTGACTGCCCAGTGGGCATCTTACGACGACGATAAATGCTACGTAGAGCGCTTTGAATTCTCGGGGTCTGATTGGAAGTCCTTGTCAAAGGATGCCGTTGGCAATCTGGAAGCCTGCTACAAACCAATTGAGGACAACCTGTGAACACGGATGCCGAGGGTGCGGCGGCAGGAGACGCAGGTGAGGGGGCCGGTACATTGCTTTTCCGGGAGGTTCACGTCGATGACGGGTTCCTGCCTTACCTCGAAGTCGCGATCGCGAGGTTCGCCTATCTGTATCCTGGTTCGTCGGTCGAGCGCGGACCGCCACTCTCTATTGCGGTCTCGAAGGGAGGCGACATCGACGCCGCCGTCCGTGACTTCAACTTTGTCCTTTATCGACAGAAAATCTATGCCGACACATTCGCGGTTCGCGAAGCCATTGTCAGAGGAGTGATGGGCCGATGAATGTCTTCCCGCTCAAGTTCCGGCAATGGGATGACGGCAGCTTCCTGTTCGCGGACGATGCCGGTGGTTTCTTTCGGTCTGACGAAACCTTCCTGATCCGCTACGCGAAAGGCATGCTCACCGACGAGGACCTCTCCTTCCTCGAGGAGAACGGTCACGTCTATCGGCAAATCGACGACTACTCCTTCAATGCATTTATGTATCGATGGGCGAAGCGTCTCTACGCGCCTGGCGACCTCGACTACGTTATCCTCGTACCGACGCTGCGTTGCAATCTGTCTTGCGGTTACTGCCAGGTGTCGAGAGTGAACGAGAACACGCCGGGGTTCGACTGGGACGAAACCACGCTCCAAGCGACCCTGAAGTTCCTCGACAGCCTCAAGACGACGAGAATGAAGGTCGAGTTCCAAGGCGGCGAACCGCTTCTTCGGATCGATTTGTTGGAAAGGGTGAGGGAGTTCTGCCGCAAGCGCTTTGACGTAGTTGAGTTCGTCGTATGCACAAACTTGCATCAGTTGGGCACCCGAGAGTGGGCTTTCATTTCTGCCGACGATACTTATGTCAGCACCTCTCTGGATGCGAACGCATCAGTGCATCAACGACAAAGAACGATAACGGCCGAGCGCACGGCGGAATTCTTTGGCAATCTGCGTCGCGCTATCGACATTCTCGGCCCCTCGAAAGTGTCAGCGTTACCGACACTCGACGTTAGGAACCTGCCCGACCCGCGTTCGGTCATCGAGAGCTTCACGAGCTTTGAAATGCGCTCGATATATCTCCGTCCCGTCAATTACCAGGGGTTTGCCCGTAAGCAGTTCCAGGCTTTGGACAGCGCTGTGAGATGGAATGCCTACCATGCTGAATTTATCGATGCGATGATCGACTACAACTGGACAGCAAACGAACCCGTGGAAGAGTACTATTTCGTCCACTGTCTGAGGCGCGTGCTGCGATCGGGCCACAACGGACATTCCGACCTCAGAAATCCGAACGTGCTTGGCCAAAGCTACCTCGTGATCGATCACGACGGCGTATTCTACCCAACCGACGAGGCTCGTATGGTTACGAGGATCGGCCGCATCGATCTATCCATGGGAAATGTTCGTACCGGTCTCTCTTCGGTGACGGTTGACGCGCTGAATGCCGAGGCGACGAACAACCTCCACCCGGATTGTGTCCACTGCAGCTATCAGCCGTTCTGCGGCGTCGACCTGGTCGACGACTTATCCCGTTATGGTCGCATCGACATGCCCAAACACGATACCGACTTCTGCCGACGGCATACTCATCTCTTCGACAAGGTATTCGAACTGATCTATTCCGAAGACCCCAAGGTCCGCAAATCTGTCGCCATCTGGGCTGGAATGCCGGAGTACGACCCTGCTATCGCCAAAGTCCACGCATGATCGATCTCCGGCTCAAGATCGAACCGTTCCCGGCGGTTGAACCTTTGGTTCTACGGCTTCGCTATGATGCGGCCTCAAGCGAGGACGATGCCATCCTCGTAGACCGAGAAGTCGGTCGTTTCGAGTTTGACTACAATGGATTTTCGTTGGTCGTCCATGCGCCGGATGGCATGGACCTAGACGGCGACGTCATCATGGTTCTGCCTGAACAGGGCAGCGCGCACCGTCTCGTCAGAGCGGCCTCGCCACACAATACCTTCCTGATCACCGAGCAGTGTGACCAGCTCTGCGTGATGTGTTCGCAACCGCCGAAGAAGCACCATGTCGATCTCTTCCCGCAGTTTCTCAAAGCCGTCCAACTAGCGCCAGATCGTGCTTACATCGGTCTTTCCGGCGGTGAGCCGATGCTCCATAGGGAACAGATGCTCTCCTTCCTGGAGGCGGCGGCGATCGCACGGCCAGATGTCCGCTTTCATATCCTCACCAATGGACAGCATTTCGAGGAGACCGATGCGGAACGCCTAAGGGGCATTGGCGTCGAACGCGTGCTGTGGGGTATCCCGCTGTATGCCAGATCGCCGGAGATTCACGATGAGATCGTCGGAAAACGGGGTGCCTTCGAGCGCTTGCAGCGGTCGCTTTCGAACCTCATGCTGGCTGGGGCATCAGTAGAACTCCGCACCGTAGTGATGCGCCAGAACTTCTCGGAGCTACCAGCATTGGCGAACTACATCTGCAATCGCCTACCGTTCATCTCGGTGTGGGCTTTGATGCAGATGGAACGCATCGGCTATGGCCGAATGAACTGGACCTCTAGCTTCATGGACACGTCGTCTGACTTCAGCGCGCTCAGGTCCGCCATCAATACGGTGTGCGCGCGCGGCATCGAGGCCGCATTGTATAATTTTCCGCTTTGCTCCGTCCCGCGGCCGTACCGCCATCTCGCTCCGTCTACGATCTCCGACTGGAAGCGAAAGTATCTGGCGTCATGCGAGAGCTGTGGTGCGCGCGCAGCTTGTGGCGGTTTTTTTGAATGGTATAAACACGATGAGGGATTTCGGGGGATTTCACCATTATGAAAACACGGATATTCGCCATTCCGTCGTTGCTTGCGGCGGGCTTTTTACCGAGCAAGGCGGACGCTATGCCCCTCGCGGGTGTGGTCGAAAAGAAGAGCCTTTCCGTTTCGATCTTCGAACGGTTAAAGCTTGAACACGTCTATACGCTGGCGGGCCACCGGTCCCATTCCAGCCACCGCTCCCACTCCAGCCATCGGTCTTCCAGTGGCACCGGTTACGTCTATCGTACGCCAAGATACTATGAACCCCAGCAGGTGCTCCCCGTCCTGCCCAAGACCCGTACATATCAGGCGCAGCCTGATTATACGCCGGATAGTTCGGTCACCGCTTCGGGCGACTTGTCGGCGGTACCATTAAAGCAAGAGCTCAAAGTCCTTCCGGGGAACTCGGACAAGTTCAAGCAGATCGTGATCCAGGTGCAGAACGCGCTCAGCCTATACGGCTATTATGACGGTGTGATCGATGGCAAGATCGGGCCGCAGTCCAAGGTCGCGCTGGCAAAAATGCAGGAGGACTACGGCCTGAAGGTTACAGGGACTATCACGCCAGAGGTGCTCAATGCTCTCAGTATCAGAGCGTATTGAGACTGTTTGCCCTAGCGGACAATCGCTGTCGCGTTGACGGACTAACCTATGAATACCCAGCCAAGCGAGCCGAGAACTACGAAGGCGACGACGGCAAGGACGAACAACGTCCCGCCTGGTCCGAGATCAGGTTCGTAACTGGGGTCCGGCGGGTTCTTGTCGTATCCCGAAACCAAGCTGTCCTCCACCCTCAATTGAAATTCCAACGATAGATTATAAGCTCGGAAAATCAATCTCAGAGTGTGGCTTGATCCCAAGGGGCAGGTGGATGGCACGGATTTCAATCATTCTCTCGATAGTCGTCTTCTCATATTTCAACACTCAGGCAAGGGACTTGAAGGTCGCGACCTGGAACCTTGGCTGGCATCGGTCGCAAGTTGAAGCTCGATTGATGGGTTTGAAATTCGAGCGGGCGAACCCATTTATGGGGCATCACCCGTTTCGATGGCCTGTCGCAGTCAGTTCGGCGAGCGCGGGGCCGCCTGGATACACAAAGGGCGCTCTCCAGAAATGGATTGAGCCCTTTTGTGTATCCAGGCGGCCCTAAACGGACTGGGATGGGTATGCTCAAGCGCTGCACTGGAACGAGAACGGGATTGCCCACGTGTCCATTAGAAGGGATTGGGTTGCCGCGAGCACTTCAAGCTGCCCCTTATCCTGCTGACGAATAGCCTCGGCTTTCGAGTATCCTGGCTGCACGGCTGTCATCTCGAAACGGTAATCGAACTCGCTCCAGCGGTTATGCCAGTTTATGAGGTCAGTGATCTTTCCCTTTTCCAGTCTCGACACCCCGTGCCTTTTGAGGCTGTCTGCCTCTCGCTTACGCAAGCGGGCCAGTAGGAGGTCCGGGTGTTCCCGCCAGCGAATTGACTTTTGTGTCTGGCCGCAGACTTCGTACAGGTCATCGACACGAGCGCCTGGCTGCGCGCCGCCCGAATACTTGCAGTGGAACATCGCGACAGTCAGGACGTCACCCTCTCTCTTGATGGCTACCACGTCCGCGGACTCGCCCGCGCCGTCATCGTCAAACACCACGTCGTAGTCGCCGGCCTGAAGCAGTTCGTCGATGACCCGACGTTGAATGCTCTTGGGGTCTTTGCCTTTCCCCTGGGACTCTTTCTTGAGGTCGACACCGACCCAGCTTTTGGGCACCAGTTTTTCCGGGTTAAACGCGGGCGCGTGGTCGTCCGGCAGCTTGAGCAGCTCGGAAGCCAAGAGCATGTTGCCGTCGGCGTAGTAGATATGCGGCGGGTCTTCCTTGAACCACGCAACAAGGTCCATCGTCTTCTTGCCGATGCGGACGCCGCCATCGGTGTTGCCCGAGTAGTGTGCGCCCATGTCGTCCACGGTCATCGTCAGGTCGTTGAAATGGGTATCGTTGCCAATCCTCATCACGATGTCCGAGCCTGGATTCTGGTCGATAACTCGGATGTCGCAGTCGTAAAGCGGGACTGTTGTATCCCCGAACGTGAGATCGATCTTGTCGTCATTCGTGTGCAGGATGGCTTCCGGCCAGCTTATGGCGATCGCGTGCTTGGCTGGCAGTTTGTCGAGCTTCACTGGCTGCACGAGTCTGCGGAGAATGCCCTCTTCGGTTATTGTCGAGTCCTGTAATTTCCTGCCGAGTTCTTTGCACCAGTCGATCCAGCCCGCAAAACCGTGGACCGATTCGTAGGACCAGATTTTCCCTTTCATCGAGCAGCCGATCGTCGACTTGCCGGCACTCGTGTAACCCTGACCAAACAGGTTGGTCTTCATGCGGCCACGGTTCGCTGGGTCATCGGTCAGTTGCGGCGCGATGTCGGTACCCATGAACTGGGAATACCGGATTGGCTTCCTGACAGCTTCCGAGAGGCCGAGATGGCTGAGTATGAGGCGCTTGTAGCCGTCGAGAACCCTAAAGACCTGATTGCCCCGAATTCGTTTGACGTCCGATCCTGCGACTTTTTCGGCGAGCCTGGAATGCAGGTCGCTCAGGTCCGAGCTGCTGACGTACAGCAAATTCCGTTCGTCATCCCAGTGGCACGCATAAAGATGGAAGGCGGTGTCGACCGGTTGCTTCAGCGGCGTCCATCGGAGCTTTTCCTCCTTTCGAAGAACCCAGATTGCAAGCCGTTCTGCGTGGTTGATGGACGGCCCATCAATGATCCAGCCAGCGGGATAAGCTTCTTCGATTTTGCTCGGGTCCCATCGGTCGCATGATGTTTCGTAGACGACGGCACCAAGCCGCGGATTAAGCTGTTCCAGCGGGAAGGTGGTCGGAGGCTGGTCGAACCCCTCGAAGACTTCCTGCCGCCGTTCCTCCCGGGCGGTGTTACGGGTCCCAAGCCCCTCCAGGATGAAATTCCAGTCCGCGTCTTCAGCATAGAGCGCTTGGAGGCTCTCCTTCATGCCGGCGGCGACCACGTTGGCGATGATCGTTGCGTCACCGAGGTCTTTGCGGGTGCGGGTAAACCGTCCTACGAACTGGACCGTGATGGCCTCGCTTTTGTGCTTGTCATGTAACGCCGCGACCTTGAGGTCGGGAAGGTCGAAGCCCTCGCCAAGCATGTCCACGCAGACGATGATCCTGCTTTCGCGTGTTCGAAGCTTCCGGAGAACCTCGGCCTTTGCCTTTCCAGAGAGCTTGCTGTGAACGACCTGCGGATTGAATTCGGGGAGCATCCGACAGTACAGCGCATGCAGCTTGGTCGCGATCTCAATCGTCCTGCATCGGGCCATCGCGAGGTGTACATGCCCCTTCGCTTCGTCACTGCGCAGGGTGTTCTTGACCTCAAGAATGATCTGCTCGTCGCCGGCGTCCCTGTCGAGGCCATATACAGGCTTGAAGTGGATTTTCCGGAAGTACCCTTCGGCATAGGCCTTTTTCAGAGGATACGTGTAGATGAATTTTCCATCAACTCGTCGGCCGTCCGTTCGGTACGGCGTCGCTGTAAACTGAAGAACAAGGCTGTTGCCGAACTGGGCTTTGAATTCCCGCCATGTCCTCGCGCCAATGTGGTGGGCTTCATCCACGAAGAGATGGCTTGTCAGTTCCGCCATGCGCTGCTGAACAGCCACGTCCGCTTTGGCTACCGCGTCCATGGTGGTGACCACGACGTTCGCACGGAGGAAGATATCATCGATCTCCTGCGAGGACTTCGGGATTTCGTCGAGCGTTGCAACGACTGGAAGCTTGGCGTTCGCAGCGACGCTACCGCACTCCTTCAGCACACCGAGTTCGAGGAATTTATCGGAAATCTGCGTGCGAAGAGCGTCGCTCGGGACGACGACCAAAAGTCGCTCGATCTGAGCGACGACGAGCAGTGCCAACATGGTCTCGGTTTTTCCGGTCCCTGTCGGCATCACGATCGTGGCTGGAATGCTCGACGAGGTCCAGTGGCCGAGGGCAGCGTGTATCGCGCCGATCTGCGGAGTACGAAGCCCCTTTTGCTGGACGACACCGTCGACCACGAGTTCTTCGTCGTACCGAAAGGCATCGCGCCAAGACTGTCGGATCGCGGCGAGTTCTATCTCGAATTCCGGAAGTCCGATAGCTGTCGGCTCCGCCGCTACAGGTCTCACCCACACGCCGACCTGAGACGAGGCGCGCATTGCCGAGAGCGAAGAGGCTTCGGGGTGACGGAGGACTTCCGCTGCGTCTAGTTGGACATCCGTTTTCCGCGGAATGACAGCGATCTCCCGCTGCCCGTCAAGGGATCGAAGAAAAACGCCTTGAAGACGTTGTCTGGCAAACTCGTTCGCGTTCAGTGAAACCGTCCGCTTGGGGTGTTTCACCTTGCGGACGACTGCTCCATGCACCTTTCCCGCGAGATCGAACTGCGCAGGCAGCGAGAACTCGAGTTCCTCTTTAAATAACGTGTCCACCTGATCTCCGGGGCTGCGAGCGTCTCTGAATACGTTTGATGGTAGTATCGGATTTCGACGCGGGCAATTCGATTCGAATGCTCGGCAAACTTGTTGACATAGCGAACGGTGATCAGGCCGATTTAAGCTACGGACCTCACAAAGGAATGGCAGAAACTGGCCGTTTTCAACGCGGGAATGCCAGAAGCCTTGCAAAGGGTTGCAGGAAATCGATCATCTAAATCATTGATTTTCCGTCGCCGACTCACAAGGGTAGGCAGGACGCCACACCCTGGGTCTTCCGTTACAAGGACATCCACGGCTGGTGGTCGAACCGGCATTATGACCGTATCGGCGGCGCGGAGGCGGGAACGCCCACCGCATGGCTTGCGGGCATGAAGCCGGTATGGCTGACCGAACTCGGCTGCCCGGCCATCGACAAGGGCGCGAACCAGCCGAATGTTTTCGTCGATCCGAAATCCTCGGAGAGTTTTGCGCCCTATTTCTCCAACTGGATGCGGCTCGACAGCATGCAGCGCCGGTTTCTGGAGGCCCATCACGATCACTGGACGGGGGCGGAGGCGCCGGCCGGGATGCTGGATGCGTCGAAGTCCTTCGTCTGGACCTGGGATGCGCGGCCGTTCCCGGCTTTCCCGCAGGAAAAGAAGGTGTGGAGCGATGGTAGCAACTGGACGACCGGCCATTGGATGAACGGCCGTCTCGGGGCCGGAACGCTGGCGGAGGTCATCGCCGCCGTCCTGCGCGATCACGGCTTTTTCGCTTTTGACGTCGAGGAGGTCAGCGGCGATATTCCGGGCTATGTGCAGGGCGAGATCGCTTCGGCGCGGGCGCTGATCGAGCCGCTGATGCTCGCCTTCCAGGTCGATGCTTACGAGGATGGGCCGATCCTGCGGTTTCGTTCGCGGCTGAAGGCGAGCCGACCGGCCAAAGTGATCGACGTGCTGGCCGACATCGATGGCCAGCCCCTCTGGACGGAAAACCGCAATCACGACGCCGATCATGCCGGCGAGGCGATCATCGGATTTTACGACCAGTTCCTCGATTATGAGCAGGCAAGCAGCCGCTCGCGCCGGGTGGCTGTTACCAACGACCGGGTGCTGCGCTGCGATCTCGCCGCCAGCCTTGCCAAGGAGATGGCGCTGGCGGGGGCGGAAGCCTTGCTGCGCGACCAGTTCGTCGCCCGCCGCTCGGTCAGGTTCGATCTCGCGCCCTTTGATCTCGATCTCCAGACCGGCGATGCGGTGGAACTGCCGACCGGGCCGGGCGGGCGTTTCCTCGTCACCCGCATCGAGGACGGCAAAACGCGGCATGTGGAAGCCCGCGCCTTCGCCGCCTCCACCGCCACGCGCCCACCCTCGCCACAGGACGAGCCGGCGCCGGGTGGCGGCGGGGTCTTTCCCTTCGCGCCGTTGCTGGTCTTTCTCGATCTGCCGCGTTTCGAGGGAGGCCCCTCCGGCGATTTCGCCCGCGCCGCGCTCTATGCGAAGCCGTTCCGGCGCAGCGTGTTGTCGTCTTCGGCGGGAACGGAAGGGTTTCGGCCACGCGCGGCGCTGGAGCGTCCGGCGCGGATCGGGAGCCTGCAAGCGGCGTTGTCGCCGGGCGTGCTCGGGCGTTTCGACCGGGCGAACAGCCTGACCGTCGACCTGCCCTTTGGCGCGGCGGCGAGTGCTGCCCGTGCCGCCGTGCTGGCGGGCGAAAACCGTCTCGCGGTGCGGTGCCGCGATGGCGGCTGGGAAGTGCTCTGCTACAGCGCGGGCGAGGAAATCGCCCCCGGCCGCTGGCGTCTCACAGGCCTGCTGCGCGGGCTGGGCGGCAGCGATGTGGCGATGCGGGCAGGCGCGGAAGCGGGAGCCCGCGTCGTTTTCCTCGATTCGGCCGTCCGGCCGCTCGGGCTGATGGCGGAAGAGATCGGCCTGTCGTTGAACTGGATTGCGGAAGCCGCGGGCGGGCAGGGCGCGACCGCGCCGCAGGCCTTTGCCGGCGGCATTCGCGCCGAAACGCCGCTGGCGCCGGTGCATCTGAGCGGCCGGCGTCTGGCCGGCGGCGACATCCGCTTCACCTGGGTGCGGCGCGGGCGATACGACGCCGACGACTGGGATGCGGCCGATATCGCGCTCGACGAGCCGGAGGAGCGTTACCGGGTCGAGATCCTCGATGGATCGCTCGTGCGCCGCAGCGTCGAAGTGACCGCTCCGGTCTACAATTATCCGTCGGCATTCGAGGCGGCGGATTTCGGCGGGCCGCAGGCGGCGCTGTCGCTGCGCATTCGCCAGATGGGGCGCCGGGTGCCGCTCGGGGATGCGGCGGAAAAAATGGTTTCACTCTAATTTGAAGGGAGACGCGACATGAACGAATCGAAGCCATGGTATCTTTCCAAGACCGTCTGGGGCGCGGCACTTGCCATTCTCGCCTCGCTGCTGCATCTCGCCGGCGTCGAGATCGGGGTGGAGGAGCAGGGGGCGCTGGCTGATCAGCTCGTTGCCTTCTGCGGGGCGGCGGGCGCGCTGCTGGCGGTTTACGGGCGGATTTCCGCCCGTCACGCCATCGGCCAAAGCCGGCGGGAATGACAGGAAAACGGCCCATTCATTTGCCATTCAGGCGGGGTTGGTTAAGTATGCACTATGGAACATGGCGCGCAAAAGCGTGATACGGGCTTGCGATACCGCCGTGATTTCGTGAAAAACTTGAAGTGTCGTCGCATGCGGTTGTGCCGGATGCGACGGGTTTTTCGACTGGTATCGACGCGTTTTCGGTGGAAGTAGAGGCGATGGCATCTCCGGCGATCTTAGCAACCCTGGCCGCCGGGCTTTCGGCGGCGGCTCCGCAGGATAACGGCATGAGCATACTGGTGGACGTTACCGGTGACTGCGCGGCGGCGGCCGAGCAGGTCGTGGCCGAAACCGGCGGCCAGCTTCTGTCCGCCCAGCCCTCCGGAGATTCCTGCGTCATCACTGTGCTGATCCAGGGCAATGGCAGCGAACGGCCGCGCAAGGTCCGCGTCAAGGTTCCGATGTA
>NZ_WXZP01000004.1:0-23095 GCF_011319365.1 Rhizobium flavescens | reverse complement strand
TCTATTCGGCGGTAGCCGCGTCCGGATCATGTATCTTTGCAAATCTGAGCCCACAGATTTGGCCACTAGCCTCGTCGCGTATCAACGACACACCGTTTTCAAAAAGCACTTGCAGAATTTTTTCCAGCGTCTCTTTTGTTACGCGTCCGTCTTTCTCAAGCTTATAAATCGTTCTCGATGCGACGTTTGCCTTCTGGGCCAATGCTATGTGTCCAAGGCCGGTATAAGCCCTGGCGGCACGCGCAATCGCGGGTTCAAAGATTTTTTTCAAGCTCAAGCTCTTCTGACTTTGTGACTGATTGTCTTAAATGATCTCGTCATGCGGAGATTCCGCCCTAAGGCTCATCCCTCCATCGGACGCCAACGCCATAGAACAAGCCGGAGGTCACATCGCCCCATCCAAGAAAGGCAATACCCTCCCGCTCATAGAACGATCTCAGACGATGTGATGACTGTTGGTCCGTAGACCCGCCTGCCTCGAGCTGCCCGATTTTCCGCTCAGCCATATTCAGTAGGCCAGCGATCTCGGATTGCTTTTTATTTAGCAGTGACCTCGCGGCGGCGAAGGCGACGCCAGTTCGCTCCGTACGAAACTCCGATGCTCTCTGTGCGTGTTCAGGTAACTCCGCTGGCACTCGCCATCGTGCACCAAGTCCTGACGTTCGCCCTGAAGCGAAATCGATCGTCCCAAGAAATTCAATGCCCAGCGCTTCATAAAGCGCCCGCAGCCTTATGTTTGTTGATCTACCAAGCTCGTCTGTGTTTTCAGCGATCCATACCGCTTTCTGCGTGATGGCAATACGCGCAGCCGCCTCTCGCTGACTAAGACCAGCGAGTGTTCGGGCCACCCTGAGGGCATCGGCGAATAATAGCGTCGTCATGAAACCGTAAGGCCGGTTTCCTCTACAAATGTCAATTTTCTCCTTTTTGAAGTCTTTTAATGCTTCATAGAATCAATATAAATGCATCTATGACGTCTTCATGGGCGTCGCATGGCATGGCGGCACCACAGGCTCCTTGATTCGGTGGGGCGGTCTTCTTGACGGCGGTTGTGCGTGGGCCTGACCGAGCACAGGCCGCTCACCACGAATGACACTTAACGGAGAATAAGATGAGTCACGCGCCATCACTGGGATGGTTTGGGATGATCAACGCTCAGTTGATCGATCAACCACAAAGTCTTGCTGTAGAGTTACAGGAGCCAACCATTGACGCAAACGGGGTCGCAACAGCGTCCATTGATCAATGGTCCGTGACTACACGAGCAGTCCCCCGCCTTATTGGCCTTCCGTCTTTACATGCGAAGATTGTTGACGGCAACCCGTTGTTCTCTGTTGAATTGTATAACGCCGACCAGGAGGACAGTGTCGCGGGAACTTTTTCGCGCTGGTATGAGCTGAGAGCCGAACCGGCGTATTGCGAACATAATTATCCGAGGCCGCGATGAGGGCCTGGATATTCTCCGACTTGCACCTCGAGGTCGACCCAGAGTTCAAACTTATGGATATCCCCGACGCGGATGTTTGCTTATGTGCGGGCGACATCTTCGACGGCGGGGTTGCGGCAAGTATGTTGTTTTTACGCGATTATGTGGCTCGCCAGATGCCGGTCGTGTTCGTCCCCGGAAATCATGAATACTACCGGGGGTCTATCAAGGAGGGATTGGAGGTCGGTTACCGGTTGGCTGAGAGTTGCGATGACCTGTTTATGCTGAACGGAGATTCGGTGTTAATTGGCGGCTATCGCTTTATCGGTGCAACGTTATGGACAGATTTCGATCTCTACGGCGAACCGCGGTTGGCAATGGCAATCGCTCGCGAAGAGTTGAACGACTTTAAGCGAATCAAGCTTTCAAAGACACCATTTAAAAAATTCACACCGCAGGAAAGCCAGCACCTGCACCGGATCGCGACCATTAACATCGACAACGTGTACCGGTCCCAGCCAAATCTTCCGACAGTCATCGTCAGCCACCATGCGCCGAGCATGATGTCGGTACCGCCGCAGTTTCTAAGAGACGGCCTGACACCCTCCTTCGCGTCGCGGTTCGAGCGCCAAATACTTGAATATGAGCCGCTCCTGTGGGTGCACGGCCACATCCATACACCTAGCGACTATCGGATAGGGAAAACACGGGTTGTGTGTAATCCACTCGGTTACCCCGACGAGCCTTCGCGGAAAACGTTCAATCCTCATCTGGTGATCGATCTTGCCAAACTCGCCGAAGCATAAAATCCTGAGAATGCGCGGTCGGTCGTTGTGGGCTCCGGATAATACCGCCGATCTTTCCGATCTGACCGTGCCTATCCATCTCGCTTATTGTCAGGTGGTCGCCGCGCTGCGGCATCACGCGGGCGCGGGACCACCGAACCTTGCCATTGTTGTGGTTCCAGCGGTCGACGCCGTGGATAGCTTCGTTTCGGCCAGTCGCCTCTATCTCCGTCAGGTTCTCGATCAAAACGGATACATCGAACCATTCGTTCGCGCGCTGAAAACTACGAAACGGGATCGACTGACGGAACTGGAAATTCAGCGCCGAGCGGCTGAGGCGGGTAAAAGCATTTTGATTTGTTCGAGCGTGGATGAGGTAGACGAGGAACTTAGGTTGTTCGCGGACGTCATCGCAATGATCCCGACGCCGACGTCACATCAGATCAAAGCGACCTTCCGTCGATACGGACACGCGGTAACGACGGCCGACGAGGAGATGATAAAATCGGAGACCTGGACGCGGCTCGTCTACGCGTTTCAACCCAATCGCCCGGTCAAAGCGGCGCTGCGCCGACTGAGGGATACCATAGATCGTCCACCAGCGCCAACGGCTGCACCGCTTTCCACTGGGCCGACGCTGGCCGATCTTAGCGGGCTCGGCGCGGCGAAGGACTGGGGTCTCGAGCTCGCGCGCGACCTCGATGATTTCAAAGCCGGTCTGATCGCGTGGGATGACGTCGACATTGGGGCGCTGATCTCAGGACCACCTGGAACCGGGAAGACACTCTTCGCCGAAGCCCTTGCGCGGACATGCCGCATACCGATCGTGGTGACGTCCGCTGCACAGTGGCAGGCCTGTGGCTATTTGAACGACATGTTGAAAGCCATGCGCGACAGTTTCGCCGAGGCACGGTCGATAGAGACGGCGTTGCTGTTCATCGACGAGATCGACGCCGTCGGCAGCCGGGCAACCAACCGAAGTCACAATGCCGATTACACGCGCCAAGTCATCAATGGACTTCTTGAACTGCTCGATGGCTTCGAACGCCGTCGCGGGATCGTTGTCGTCGGAGCAACAAACCATCCGGAATACATCGATCCCGCGATTCTGCGGCCGGGACGCCTCGATAAGCACTTAGTTATCCAACTTCCGGACGCAGCCACTCGTAGACAGATATTTCAATTCCATGCCGGCTTCCCCGTGCCCGAAGATCAAGAGGATGGGTTTGCGCGCTCGACGCAGGGGATGGCAGGCGCTCACCTGGAGCAACTCGTTCGAGATGGTCGTCGAACCTCACGTCGCCAGGGACAGCCATTCGAATTCCGACACGTGGCATCGATCGCCACTCCATTGATAGACCTTCCCGCCGAGCAAATGCGGCGCGCCGCCTATCATGAGGCGGGACATGCGATTGTCGGTCTCGAACTCGGAATGGAGCTTCATGGCATATCGATCAACGATAAGGTCTTGGCGACCGGCGTAGACAATCTGGGCGGCGCGGTATTCAGGACGCCCACATTTCCGATGAAGACACGATCATACTTTCTCGATCAGATATGCATGTATCTCGCGGGGCTCGGAGCGGAATCCTTGATCTTCGGCGAGTTCACAGAGACTGGAGGCGATCCGCGATCGGACCTGGCTCGGGCCACGGCGATCGCGAGCAAGGTTGAAGCGTGTTACGGGATGGGAGCCACGCTGGCGATCGATTTGGTGGAAGAGCGCGATCTCGCACGGCTGCGCGCTGGAGACTTTAGGCTTCGCAAGGCGGTTACCAAACTTCTCGACGCGGAATCGACAAGGGCGAAGACAATTCTGGACATGAGGATCGATGCCTTGAACACGGTCGCCGAAACTTTGATGGAATCACGCGTCATAAGCGCCGCAGAGGTGCAGGATACCCTGAAGGTTCATCCTGCACGGGAAGATTCCCTGGGAGTGGAAGGGGATCGACCTGACTATGCGGCGCGAGTTGCACGCCGGGTGATGCACGGTCTTCATGAGGATGACATCCGCAAGGAGGTTGATGCAGCGCTGAGGCGCTGGGGCATGATCTAGCCCGCCACTGTTAGGGGAGACATCACCTTGTCAAAACGAAGAAAGACAAAGAAAGGGAAGTCAGATGGCGGCGAGCGCTCGTTCGGATCGGGTCTTGATGAAGTAGGCTGGAAACCGCGTTCCGGAACATCCCATCTCAAGCCGCGTGTGAATAAAACACCGAATGACATTCGTCGGACCTACGAGCGCGCGTTCGATGCCCTGGTCGCCGAGGGGCGGTTCGGCGGCCCAAGCCATATCTCTACCGAACTCGAGATTCTTGAAGAAGCTACCAGGCTTGTTAAGCAGGCGCGCGAAAAAGGCGATTAACACGTCGCTTACCGCGACCTGTCGTGGACGTAGGAACCGACCGTGCGATCTGCAGGTTCTGGGCAAGCGAAACCGTTCAATACGGCACGTCCAGCGATGCCGCGCACCATTCTAAAAACTCTGAACTACGTGCAGCATCGTGCGCTTGCTAGGTCGCTGCAACAATCTGCATTGTCGTCCAGCTTCTGGGCTAACCAGCGATCACGTGGCTTGCAACTGGCGGGCCTTGGCATCAGGTTTATGGCCAGAGCGCCATTTCCCGTCACGGGTTGGTCGGCGCAGAAAAGCTGCATCGGGCGTACGCCGTCACTGACCTCGAAGGTCAGCTTTGCCGATGCGTCCAGTTTAACGTGTTCGGAAACCTTGCGGACGATCGCCGAAAACTTTCCCGCAGTCATATGCGTTCGCTCGCCTTCCTCGACATCCCATAGCTGTACGAAGATTTCCGACCAGGCTTCGGGATTGGCACCACAGTCCAGCGCCGAAAACTTTCCCGCCTTTACTTCCGTGACATGATAGCCCGGCTTGATCTGGCGGCCATCGTAACTGAATACCAGCGGAAGTTCCGGCGTCTCCGCCATCCTGTCGAGAAGATCGCCGAGTGTGATGTCCGTGTCAGCCGAAACCGCCTTGTCGATCATGTTCATCTGCGCTATCTCCTGATTCAACTATTCAAGGAATATTGAAACATGGATGAACGTCAAGCCCTGTCTTCTTTCTCGGCCCTGTCTCAGGAGACCCGCCTCGGAATCGTAAGGTCTCTGGTTGTCGCTGGACATGAAGGTCTGGCAGCCGGGGCAATCGCACAACGTCTCGGTGTATCGGCTTCCGCTCTAAGCTTCCATCTCAAGGACCTTGTCCACGCGAACCTGATCGCGCAACGGCGGGAATCGCGGTCGCTCGTTTACACGGCGAACTACGACGCTCTGGCCGCGCTGGTGACGTTTCTCCTTGAGGACTGCTGTGCAGGCCATCCGAAAGTCAGGACCTCTGTGGAAGCCTGCTGCGCGCCGGGTGCCGAGAGCGGAGCCGACGTCGTTGCGTGATAACAGCATTCAGACCGGGATAGTCGCGGCGCTCGGGGTCACGCAGATCATCGGATACGGGACACTCTATTACGCTTTTTCGATTCTCGCCGAGGGCATGGCCTCCGACTTCGGTATCAGCGTCGAGCAGGTCTTCGCCGTCTTCTCCGTGTCGCTGTTCGTCGGCGGCCTCACGGCTCCCCTGATCGGGCGCGAGCTGGACCGCAGGGGTGCGGCCGCGGTCATGACATTCGGTTCGGCGATCGCGGCCGCCACGCTCGCCCTTTGTGCCTGGTCGCCATCCGTCGCCGTGTTCGCGCTCACCATTGTTCTGCTCGAGGTCTCGTCGGGCATGGTCCAGTACCAGGCTGCCTTCGCCGCCCTCGTGGAGAGCGACCCCAAGACTGCGCCGAGGAGCATCACTTATCTCACGCTGATCGCGGGTTTCGCCTCCAGCATCTTCTGGCCGATCTCGGCGGCGTTGACGGCTTATCTCTCATGGCGGGAAATCTATCTCGTTTTCGCGGCCCTTAATCTGGCGCTCTGCATGCCCTTGCACTTCTGGATCATGCGGGCGGGAAGGATCGCCAACGCGCAGGGGATGCGGAAGGAAAGGCAACACGTCGTCGGGGCGATCCCCGTCGAGCGCCGTCGAGGCGCGATGCTGGTCGTATCCGCGGCTTTCGCCCTCCTCGGCTTCACGCTGGCGTCCATCCTTGCCCACATGGTGCCGATGCTGGGCGCGCTCGGGCTTGGCGGCGCGGCGGTGGTCATCGGTTCACTGTTCGGACCGGCTCAGGTCCTGAGCCGCCTGATCAACATGATCTTCGGCACGAGCCTCGCGCCGCCCGGTCTCGCGGTCGTTTCCGCCGTACTGATGGTACTCGGCGTCTTCATCCTCGGGGTTTCCGGGGAATGGCTGCCTGGCGCTGTGGCCTTCGCGGTCTGCCTCGGTTTAGGCTCGGGCATCAACTCGATCGCGCAAGGCAGCCTCCCTCTGTATCTGTTCGGGTCTGACGGATACGGGGCCGTTACGGGGCGCATGGCCGCGGCAAGACTCGCGGCCGGCGCAGCAGCACCCTTCGCGTTCGCCGCCGCCATGCATCAGATCGGTATCGGTTTCTCGCTATTCGCGACCGCCGCGCTCGGGACACTTGGCATCGGCGCATTCGTCCTGGTCGCGATCGAGGCACGTCGTCACCCCGTCGCGGCCGAATGACCGATTAGATCGACTTGAGGGAAACCCGCTTCTCGAGTTCGGCCGCAGCTTCTCTCCGCTCGCTGTAACGGTCCGTCAGGTATGGCGATGCGTCCCGTGTCAGGATCGTGAACTTGACCAGTTCCTCGCAGACGTCCACGACGCGCTCGTAGTACGAGGACGGCTTCATGCGGCCGTCGGCGTCGAACTCCTGAAACGCCTTGGCAACGGAAGACTGGTTGGGGATGGTGATCATCCGCATCCAGCGCCCGAGGACGCGCATCTGGTTTACGGCATTGAAGGACTGACTGCCACCTGACACCTCCATGACCGCAAGCGTCTTGCCCTGTGTCGGCCGAACCGATCCGATCGACAGCGGTATCCAGTCGATCTGGGATTTCATGATGCCCGTCATCGCGCCATGGCGCTCGGGGCTGACCCATACCTGGCCCTCAGACCACTCGGACAATTCGCGGAGTTCCTGCACCTTGGGATGGCTGACTGGCGCTTCGTCGGGAAGCGGCAGGCCCTTCGGATCATAGACGCGGACCTCGCATTCGAAATACTCGAGCAGACGACGTGCCTCGTGCGCGAGAAGCCTGCTGTACGACACCTCCCGAAGAGAGCCGTACAAGATCAGGATGCGCGGCTTGTGCATCGAGAACTGGGGACGCAAGGCCTCGAGGTCGGGCTTTCGAAGATGGTCGATGGATGCGGCGGACAATGGTTCAGACAATGCGCTTTCCTTCTTCGTCGAGAAGACGCTCGCCGTCTTCCTTTGCAAACGGCCCCTTGAACGCTTCCGCCGGGAGGATGTCGAGCACGACCTCGGATGGCCGTGACAAGCGCGTACCAATCGGCGTGATGACGAACGGGCGGTTTATCAGGATCGGGTCCTTCAGCATGGCGTCAAGCAACTGGTCATCCGTCAGGTCGGGGTTGTCGAGACTAAGCTCCGCGTAGGGCGTTCCTTTCTCCCGGATCGCCTGCCTGACAGTGAGACCCGCCTCCGCGATCATCGTCACGAGCTCGTCGCGGGTCGGCGGTGTCTTGAGATATTCGATCACCGTCGGCTCGATCCCCGCATGCCGGATCAGATCGAGAGTGTTGCGCGACGTCCCGCAGGCGGGATTGTGGTAGATGGTGACGTCCATGTTCAGGTCCTTTCGGAGACGGTGTTTCTGGAAACGGCCGGCGCGGCTTCGTACCAGCCCTTGGAGCGGTTCACGATCCAGACGACGGATAGCATCACCGGGACTTCGATCAGGACGCCGACGACTGTCGCCAGCGCCGCCCCCGACTGGAATCCGAACAGGCTGATGGCTGCGGCCACGGCCAGCTCGAAGAAATTGGAGGCACCGATCAGCGCCGAGGGTCCGGCCACGCAGTGGCGTTCGCCCGACATGCGGTTGAGGACGTAGGCCAGGCCGGAATTGAAGTAGACTTGGATCAGGATCGGGACGGCAAGCAAGGCGATTATTGTCGGCTGCGCGATTATCTGCTCGCCCTGGAAGCCAAACAGCAGCACGAGGGTCGCCAGCAGTGACACGAGCGAGATCGGCGAAAGCACCTCAAGCATCCGGTCAAGCCGGGCGCTCGTGCCGTCGGCCGTCAGCTTCCTCCGCAGAACCTGCGCGATGATGACCGGGACGACGATATAGAGCCCGACCGAGATGGCGAGCGTGTCCCATGGCACCGTGATGGCCGACAAACCGAGAAGCAGACCGACGAGAGGTGCGAAGGCGACGATCATGATGGCGTCATTCAGTGCCACTTGGGACAGCGTGAAGAGCGGCTCGCCGCGGGTCAGGTTCGACCAGACGAAGACCATGGCCGTACACGGAGCAGCGGCAAGGATTATCAGGCCCGCGATGTAGGAATCGATCTGGTCGGCAGGCAGGTACGGCCTGAACAACCACCCGATGAAGAGCCACCCGAGGAGCGCCATGGAGAACGGCTTGACGGCCCAGTTGATGAAAAGCGTGACCCCGATACCCCGCCAGTAGGTGCCGACCTTCGCCAGGGAGCGGAAGTCGATCTTGAGTAGCATCGGGATGACCATCAGCCAGATCAGGACGGCCACGGGAATGTTGACCTTGGCGATCTCCGCTGCGCCGACAGTCCGGAAGACACCGGGCATCAGATGGCCGAGCGCGATCCCGACGAGAATGCAAAGGGCGACCCAGACGGTCAGGTAACGTTCGAACGTGGACATCAGGCAGTCCTCGTGTCCGGTCGCGTCGAACCTTCCATAGCGCCGATCTGGCGGAGCTTGGTTTCGAGCGCCATTCGGTCGATGGACTCGAGCGGCAGGCTAAGGAAGGCGGTGATACGGTTCTTGAGGAAGCGGGCCGCCTGTGCGAAGGCGCGCTGGATTTCGACATCCGTGCCGGCGACGGCTGCGGGGTCTTCGACGCCCCAATGAGCGGTCATCGGGTGTCCGATCCAGACGGGGCATGCTTCGCCCGCGGCGCTGTCGCAGACGGTGAAGATGAAATCCATCTCTGGTGCGTTCGGCTCGGCGAAGACATCCCAGCTTTTCGACGAGAAGCCCGTCGAGGCGTAGCCGAGGGCGGAAAGCTCCCGAAGCGCGTGCGGGTTCACTTCTCCTTTGGGTTGGCTACCCGCCGAGTACGCCGTGAAACGCCCGCCGCCCTCCTTGTTGAGGATGGATTCGGCGAGAATTGAACGTGCGGAATTGCCCGTGCACAGGAAGAGCACGTTGTAGGTTTTATCGGTCATGGTCGTGATCCGTTGCTAGGTCGGTGGCCTGTTGAGCTTCATGATGGTGGCCGACGCCGGGCAGATGCCCGAAAGCTGGCGGGTGGAAAGTACGGCGGCTGGAACATCGCGTCTGTCGATCAGGCCGAAGCCGAGGCGCTCGAAAAGGGGAGCCGCGCTCGTCGTTGCCAGAAAGACGCCGACATCTCTACCGGCCTTTTCCACGGTGGCTTCCGCAAGCGTCCGACCGAAGCCCCTGCCGCGGAAGCTTTCAAGAACGACGAGTGACCTCAAGAGGACGTCGTCGCCGCATGCTTCCAATCCGGAGTATCCGACAGTGTCTCCGTTAGACGTCACGGCGCGGAAGAAAGAGCGCCCTTCGTCTTCGACGTCTGCCGTCGGCAGTCCGGCACGGACAAGGGCATCCTTGAATTCAGCATCGCTTCCGGAAACAGGAACCAGCTCGATGCTCATGACGATATCGCCTTGGGTCCGCAACACGGGGTCAGTTCGGCAATGAGCGGTGCGCACAACTCCGCTGAACCGCCGCAGCAGTCCTTGAGGAGAAAAAGGGTCAGATCGCGTAGGCCGTCCAGATCGGCCCGGTAGATGATCGAACGGCTCTGGCGCTCGCTTTTAACGAGGCCCGCCCGTGACAGGGTCGCGAGATGCGCCGACATGGTGTTCTGCGGGACATCAAGCATCCTCGCAAGCTCGCCCGCCGGGACGCCGTCTGGTTCGTGTCGGACCAGAAGCCTGAAGGTGTCGAGCCTCGTTGTCTGTGCAAGCGCTCCAAGCGCAGTGATTGCCGTATTATTTTCCATATATCCAGAATAATGGATATTTTAGGCGTGTCAATCCTTCACCAGGCACATACAGCCCCTAGTTATCTGCTTTAAAAATGGCGGTACACGATGATAGGATAACTGCTGTTGTTGGCTCAAAGCAAACATTCAGCTCCTCGGCCATCACATTCTCACGGTCGCGGGTGGCAGCATGCGGACAACCGTGATCTAGGAAATACCAAGCTACTTTGCGATCAGTCCGTTGAGAGCTTCAAAAAGCGTCTCCGCGCGTTTAAGCGTCTCCAGAACCGGCTCTGCACCCCCGGCGAGCGTCTCGGGGTGCATTAGCAACCAGGAAGCTGGGGTGAAGTGACTATAAAGCGGTGCCGGCTCAGGAAGCACATTGAAGTACGCCTCTGCCTTCTTCACCTGACGCTGGGTGTTCTCGTCAGCGGCGATGAGTTTTCCTGGATCAAGCGCCTGCTTGCCTTTCAGTTCATAGGTACCATTGACGATTGTACAGAACAGCTGCGGATCAAAGAGGTCTTCGATATCGGCCTCCTCTTGGGTCACGAAGTCAGCGATCGACAACACCCCGCCGTCCTTGATGACCTCAGATTTCCTGAGGTTTTCAAGCTTGTTCTTGTCTTTTTTGGTATAGTCGGAAAGCGCTACCACATCGAGGCTATTGCCTGCGAAGAGAGACACAAACGATTGAATTTTATCGATTCCGCCAGCTGGGCACATAACCCATTTAGGATTGAGACCGGTACGCTGGCGGCGGATTAGCTCAGCCGAGAGCGCTTGTAGATAGAGAATGTCGCCCGGTCCTTCAACGAGCACGGTGTGCTTTCCGATGAAGAGCGACTGGGTCAGCGAGTAGCCAAGCGCTCCCTGAAGGGGAAACACAGAATCCTTTTCGGCTTTGAGCACGTCTTCACGTACCATCGTGCCAGTAGGCGTACGCCGTCCACGCCCATCGACTTCCACAAGGTCCTCAACAATTCTCGAGGCCATAATGTTGTCGTGTGGCACCATAAAGGGGGAGTGTGTCGAGTAAATGATCTGGTGGTGCGGCTCGAGCTTTTCGGTGAAATATCGCAGCAGATCGGCTTGGGCCAAGCCGTGGAGCGTTAAACCCGGCTCGTCGAGGAGCAGGAAGACATTACCCGTGGCGTCCTTCTTCACACGGTCAAACTTTATGAGGAATGAGAAGAACCAGGTAAAGCCGGCGCTCCTCTCCGAGAACGACGTGTCCGCCTTGTGGAGAAGATTATAGATACGGGCACGGCCAACGGCTCCGGAGTTGAAGGGTGCTGGATCGCCGGGGAGGCCCTCGGCAACGCTCACACGTATCTCAATGTCTTGGTTCTGGGTCCAGTATTCCAGGATTTCTTCCGTTAAAACGTTAGATGCAGCCTGCAATTTTGCGTTGAAGCTCTCGAACGTCGTCGTACCCAAAATCTCAGACAGGGGCACACCCGAGTACTCGAGGAATTCCCAGAAAAGCCTATCGCCTCGGTATAGATCATTGCTGAAAAGCGTTTTGTCGTTCGCCCAGGCGTTAAGCGATGGTAAATGCACCATCGCATTCATGCGGTCGTAGTTTGAAAAATACATGAATTGGGGAAAGTGCGGCTCGAGAATCTCTCGCGCCCTAGAATAGATCGACTTGTACGGGTAGGCGTTGACAAGATCGAGAAACGTCTTGTGTTTGGTGTTCGCCTCAAGCTCGGTAAGCTTAGCGATAAGCTCCCTAATCGTCTTCGGGCTGCCAACCTGACTCTTCTCGGCAGCTGAAAAGCCACGCTGAGAGACTAGGAAAGCTATTGCCTTTTCCTCATCGATCGGGAGAGTCCAAACCGTGCCGGTCGAGTTGTAGTAGCGAGAGACCGTTATCGTTGTGCCTGTGACCGCGTCTGGACCAAATTCACCCTTCAGTTCATCTCTTTCTTCCTCGCTAAGCTCCCAGACCGAGCGAATAACTTCGGCTTGTTTGCCCTCGTGCCGTTCCTTGTACCGAGCCAGATAACGCTTCGGGTAATCGCGTTCAAGTTCATACCCAAACGGCGTTGCAGGGTGGGGATTGAGGCCTGCTATCGCTTGAAGAATAGCGGTCTTGCCTGCTTCATTCTTGCCGACGAGGCACGTGAGATGTTCAACGGTAAACTCGCCTGAGTCCTCGACGGAACGGAAATTCTTGATGCGTACACTTTTCAGTTCCACGGACCCCTCCAAGCAACACCGAATATAATGTCCAAAGACAACTAGCACTGAGGACATTGTGGCGCGAGTCTTGCGAAGTCGATATACCGAAATCTATGGTTCGATCCATCCTCGCTGTGTATCGTGTTAACAGCCGTCGTCACAGATCGGGACCGTCGAGAGAATCTCACATTTACAGCTAGATCAAGATCGCAAGGTCAAGCCCGCGATCCTGTCAGCGTGATCGCCGAAGGCCGACCAAACCACGTCGTTTTGCGGGATGAGGATCGTTATATGTCATAGGCTAGGCGGGCAGGGACAGACGACGGAGATTGCGACTTCTAACGCCATGTTTCATAGCCAATCATTGCATTTGATCGATGGAGTCACTGGGTCAAAGTTTCCCCTAAATTATGGTAACATCACATATCTGTCGGCCTCTCCGCTTCCGGAATTGATGCGGACCTCGTTTTTGGCATGCCGGAATGCTCGATCGTAGGGCTCCCCGTGCGCTAGCGCTCGGTAGAATGACCGCGTGAAGGCGACCGCCGCTTCGTCACCAATCTCGCTGTTGCAACCGATAACTGCTTTTAGATATGGGGCCGCAAGACGTGCAACGCTCTCCGAATAACATGCATTCAGGAGCAGGCACTCGATACTTCTATTGAGTTCTACCAACTCAGCAATCGCTTCCCCGGAAACTTCCGTGGTTTTTCCGCCGACATCTTCAAAAATCAATAGCCCATGATCGCCATGGCCGCTGAAGTGCAATATTTGCGGCTTTGCGTTCATCACTTCCATCTGGAGTTGGTTTGAACGTACCGCCCACCGATTTTCTAGCAGGACATCCACCGTCGGCTCTTGCACCAACTTCAATTGTTCGCGCAGATCACGCGCCTCGGTGTCCAGACGAAGAGGCTGCTGGTCGGTTGGCGACGAGGCAAGCATGAGAGCCTTGATCACTTTGCGTTCCTTCTTGATAAGCGGTGAGCCACGCAGCACTGCCTCGAGATCGGAACCATTCTGAAATAGGTCCATTGTTCCGTTTGAGGATTCATTTGCCTTCAATAGCCCATAAAGCGAGGTCTGCTCCGCCCCGAGAAATACGCGGTCCCGAAGATCAGGTTCCTCGTCCACGATCGCCAGCGCTTTGTCCGAATAGGGTGGGCATTCATCTGAGAATCGAGCGATGTGTTCCGCTAGAAGGCCTTTCACCTCGCGACTGTCCTCAGTGCCGAACCAGTTGATCGTGACCTCCTCGAGCCCATCATAGTAGTTGGCTAAAAGCCCTTTCGCCAGTCCGCAACGAGCCTCCGCATTCTCTATAAACGAGCCGCGATAAATCACATCATGCCGCTCTCTAGGGTCCTTTATCTGTTCAGCTCCCAGTTGAAGGAGCTTTGCCTGCACATTCGGAGCCTCATCCTCAAGGGTATCAAAAGATATCCCCAGGTCAGCGATTGATAAACGTTCGTTCTCGATTACCGACCAAACACAATACTGCCGGACGATGTCATCGGGATATTGTCCAAGCGCCTTCACGATCTGACCATTACTGTGCTTTGGATCAAAAAGGTTTTCGACATCGCGATTAAGTCCCACGGTGATTAGCGCGAGTTTTAGGACTTGGGGATCGGCGGTATCGATTTTAATCTGAAGCCCTGAAAGGTCGAGCTTCGAAGGCTCTGTCACCTGCATCGCAGCGAGAACCCTGATTTCCGGGTCAATAGAACTAAGGCAGTCCACCTCATTGAGCCGACCGTTGTACATTTTTGAAAGCGCCGCCACCGCGGAAGCAACTATTTCTGGCTTACCCTCATTCGCCTTCAAAGCAAGTTCGACATATTTCGTTGATCCTGTACGGGTCCCGAGTTGCGCCAAAGCGTTTAAACACCATCTGACGACCTTATCGTCTTGATGTGAAAGAACTATTCCGCATATGAGCTGCTCAAACGCAGCTCGTCCATCTGGCTTCAGATAATATTTACTTCGATACAGCCTTGAAATGTCCTGTAGCGCAGTCTTCTTACGCCGTGGACTTCCACTTTCGATCTCGTATTTGAGGAATGCCGTTTTCCCGGCTGAGATAACTGGTGACACTAGGCGCGGTTACCAATGCTTGCGACAGCGTCCAGCGCGGCCAGTGTCCAAGGCTCGAAGTCTTCAAGATTATTCGGCTTTACTCGCGTATCCATCCAGCTGGGATCATTGATGGATAGGCGACGCGTCGTCGGCTCGAACCACTCGGGACACGTCCAGTCCATCACGACCAACAATGCGCTGTCGTGGCCGTCACGATCAACTTTCAGAGCCCGCAACGGCTTAGGGCGTGAGATCGCACCTCCATGGACGGCGATTGCAGAGATATCCAGGTCAGAAAGGATCGCTTCGAGAGCATTTTCGCTAGCGCCGTAATCTCCATCCGAGAAAAGCGTACAGTCGAAGAGGCTAACGATACCCGGAAAGCCAATCGTTCGCTTGTTCGCGAAGGTATCGTGGTCGTCTCGATAGCGTCCAAGACGATAGGACAATACGTCGTAGCCCCGCCGGACGATCGAGAAAGTCCAGACCACTAACATGTTCGATTTCTCGTCGGAACTTGCGTAGTGTAAGGCGTTCGCGACCTCCGCAGACCGTATGAAAAGTGTCCAATCAGCGAGAAGTTTTGGGTTGCAACCCTCGACGAAACTCCGGTCGATTGCCAGAGCTGGCCCTTGGTGTAGGTCTCTTGTACGCCTTCGAGCGGCAAAACGCTCTTTGAATTTCTGCGGTATCTCAGGGTCGGCGATAAGCGCTGTAAGGAAAAAAACTCCCGGCTCAGTACGGAAAAATGCCGACGTCGATCTGTGATTAAGAATGTCAGTGCTCAGGCGCGCCTGTAAAGTTTTTGCCTGTGTTTTCCCGTAAAGATGTTTTGGGACAAGTCGCGCCTTATAGGCAGCATCGAGGATGCCCTTCGCCGTCATCGGGCGTCGCGATGCATTCAGAACCGTTTGGGCGATTTCAAGATAGCTATCCATGATGCGTCTGTATACTCAGGGTAGCGAACCATATCTAAGCGATTTCGTGCAAACAAGGTTTCTTATTTTATCAAACAATCGATACTCACGGTTTTCATGAGCGTCGCTACATTTGGGACGCCGCTGTGGCCTTTGCCCCGCCACGCGACCGGCCCATGTCCTTCCCGATGCAAGATTCTCGGAGGAAGCCCCGACTTCAATGGCGCGACGCCAGAAATCGGGGTCGCCGACGATCCGTTCTAGTTCTCACATTCTGCGTTCCGCCGTGCTTTCGCAGACGCTAAAATTCGCCAAACTGAAGACTTTCCGACACCGAGTGTCTTGGAGATACCATATGCGGGAGCTCCGTTTGAATGCATCGCGATTATCTTCTGTTCATGCGACTGAGCGGAACCAAGCTTACATATTGATGCTCGTAAAATACTGATATTCCACACACTTTCTGGGTTCGCATTTATATTCTCCCTAATCCGCCATTTCGGTATAAAATCGGGATGTAGCGTGACGCGAATTTTCGGAATTTTGACACCGCAATTCGGAATTCTCGAAATTCCAGCAATGCTGTCAAAGCCCCTTCGAAGGCGAATCAAAGCGGGTGTCAAACAGTGCTAATTCGTTCAGAACGCCATCGAGTAAATCTTAGGTGCTGCGTTCGCTGAGTTCGAGGTCTAGCTGATCTTCACTCTCGGGAACGTCAAGCACATGCTTATAGGCTCGTTTCATGAGCTTGTGGGCCTCTGGATGGTCACTCGCATGGATCATATGAAACATGACGCGGCCTTTCCCTTTTTCCCGCTGGTAGATTGGCCACGGACGGACGTACCGGTAGCCGAGTTCATCCCTGAAACGCTCAGCCATTCGGACGGCAATTAAATCACCGCTTAGTCCTCTAAGCTGCGACCAACCATTATTTCCCCACCATCTGTCAGGGATCGGGTTTCCTACCTTAAAGCCTGACAGTGATCGTCCGAGCCATCCTGTGGCGAGGAAGTAGAACTGTTCGATCTTATTCGCACCTTCTCCCTTGTGTAGGGCGAGCTTCCTCACAGTGTCCCAATGACACTCGCAACTGAACTGATCAAGTAAACAGAAGGTGGCGGTCTTTTCACCGATAACGCCGCTGGCCAAGATCCTATCCACGCTAGCATTAAAGTCGCCTAGTAGGACGTCAAAGTGACGTTTGGGCGCAGACGGTTGGCTGGACACCAGCGATTGAAGTGCCTGAACCTGTTCAGCGTTCGCATCACACAGAAAAAACTGTTTGAGAAACCGTGGCTCCGAATTGAGGACCAGTTCGGCCGCCCAGCTATCGGGTAACATTCGGTTCTTCGGGCCGGCGAACCCATCAACATAACAGCCGTGTTTGGTGATGAAGACGAAGTAACGAAGATAGCGGGCAATGAGCTTCGCTTTGTGCTCTGTCCACACCGGATCAACGCCTGCCTGCATGATGGATACAGGCGCCATTTGTTCTGGCAGATCATGAAATAGAGAATCACTGGTCATGGCATATGCCACTCCCAATGCTTGTAGTTGTCAACCGGACCGGCGCAATCCCAAGGGGAAGTCCCTCACGAGTGATCCAGCTACCAAACCGCCACCCTTTCCAAAGGGATCAGCCTGCTTTTGCTCAAGCCGGCTCATGGAAGGGCTTCCAGTTAACGGGTTGTTGGCGTAGTTGCCCCATTGCTTAAAGAAGGCCGCGATTTTGTACGTCTCGCAATCCTCCAATGCGTCGTCGACCCAACGAGCGTCCATCGGCCTTGCGCCACCGCCGCTTTCTCCGCCAATGATCAACCAGTTTGGTTTGGGGTCATCTGCGGCAATGCGAAGTGGACCGATTGCGGGCTCATAGCTTACGAACCAAACCCTGGCTGGAATAGAATGCATGAAGGACTTTCGCTGATCAAATCGCAGTTGGTCCTCAGCCGTAAAGCCTAGCCATACGTTAGTATAGCCGTCAGCGCCCCAATCGTCAGGCAGCATTTTTCGGATTTGCTGCGGTCGCTTTGTCAGCAATTGCCAATCGAGGTCCGGGGTTTCGCGGATGAGATGAAAGAGGTCCCGACGCCATTGGGGATCAACCTGATTGTCGAAGACATCTGCAAGCGAAGCACAGAACACACGCTGGCGCCGACCATTTTCATTAAAGAACGCTGAGGCCTGCGACTGCCATGTCAGCGGTGCTTTCCAATAGGCGTCCGTTGTCCGCTTTCGCGGATTGTTTCCCCATTTTACGTGGCCGGATCGCTTGGACCACCCCTCAGCATAGCAATTGTCACAGCCGGGGCTGATCTTTGTGCATCCCGTCCAAGGGTTGAACGTACGATCCGTCCATTCGATCTTGGTCAGTTCGGCCATCGCAAATCACCTCTCTTTCGGGAGAATATTCCTAACCGTACCATAGTTAAACATCCGTGACCGCCACCCAAGCAGATCGGGCTCAGCCTGTCTTGCGGTTTTCTACCTCGACGCTCATTGTCCAGCCGCCGTCATCCTCGAACGTGATGGTGTGCTGGATTGACGCGGCGACCAGGTCGGCGGCATCGCGGCTCGCTCCGAACCCTGATAGCTTCACCGGCGCGCCCGCCATGGCGGTGATATCGCCGTCCGCCTCGAAAGAGCCTGTCACGCTGGCGCGCGCCTGTTCCGCACCCTGGGCTTTGCCGGCATATTCAGCCTCGTCCTTCGTCCGCGCCGGATGTAGATTGAAATACCGTGCGGCGCTGCCGATCGAGGTGCCCTCGAAGAGGTCTTGAACGCCCTTCAAAGGATCGAAAAAGCCGGCGCCGATGCCCTTGTATTTGCCCTTGGCTTCGCTGGTGATCGAAAAGGATTGGTTCTCACGGAATGGGATCACAATCGTCGGCATGGTCTTGCCGCCGGCCGTGGTGCCCGCGTTGCGCTTGGGTACCAGCCATTTGCCGTTGGCCGGCTTCAGCGTGCCGCCGAATTCCTCTGCCAGTTCCTTTGCGAAGCCGAGCGAGGATTGCTGGTGGCGCAGACGATAATCGACCTTGATGTTGGCGATCGACGGGTCAACGATCGCTTCGCGGCCGGCGTCTTTCGCGACCTTGCGGATGATGGCGCCCACGGTCATCTGGTCGAAATGCTCGCTATCGACCGTCTTGTCGGCATCGACGAAATCGCTGGCCCGCGCTGTGATCGTCAGCGTGTAGCCGCTCTCGGGATCGCCGCCGAGAGTGTCGGACTGATAGGTGAAGAGGCCGGCATCGCGGAGGGCCGATTTATCCCAGCCATAGATCAATCGGTATTGCGTCCCTTCGGCCGGGCTATCCTGGAATGGCGGGCTGACGGCATAGGTGATTTCGAGTTCGTCACTGTCGCCGCCGTCGACGTCGGTATAACGCACGCTGATCAGCGCTTCGCCCCAACCCGGGACGAGGTCAGCGCCACTCTGGCCGAAAACCTGAACGATTGGCTGGCGCATGATCACTCCCACGCCAGCAGGATGTCAGCCGACGCCGGTGGCGAGAAATCCGCCGGAGCCTCGACCTCGGTTCCCTCAGGCACCACGCCGTTGACCATCTTGGCAGCAAGTCCAGGGTTGGCCTTGAGAACAGCCGTCACGGCGCCGTCTTGCTCTGTGCCGAGCAGCGCGCGGGCGATGCGATCTATCCGCTCTCCGCCGTATTTTACGAGCGCCTTCATCGGGAGCCTCTGAATATTCCGGCGCTCGACAGCACGGAGGTTGCGGGCAACATGATGAGACCGACCGTGACGTCGACGATGCGGCCGACGCCGTCATAAGGATGGAGCTTGTCCTCGTCGTATTCGAGCGTCTGGATAACGCAGTACCCGTCCGCCAGGGCGAGGAAGTTTTTCGACATGCGGATGAAGGGGACGGTGTTCTGCTGAACATGGTGAAGCTGCAGCATCGCGAATGCGTCCATTCCGCCCATGACATGCGGCATGGTCTGGGCCTCGATCGTCTTCGAACGCTCGCCAAGGCCAGTCTTCTGATAGCTCAATCCGCTGGGGATCGCATGCGCTGGAAATCGGGCCTCGGACGCATGCGAGATGCGTTGCGGATTAAGGCCGCCGATCGTGTAGAGGACGGCGCCGCCGATCGAGACGAGTGGGCCAACGGGATCGAAAACGCTCATGCTGTCCTCGGGCCAAGATCGCCGAGCGCGCGGGCCTGCGCCATGCGGACGCTGCGGTTTGCTTCCCGCTGGGCGCGGAGGGCGGCAACGCGGCTGTTCGGCGAGCTGATGTTCTGGGTGAGCTTCACACCGGTATTGTTCTGCAGCGACGATTGCTTGCCGGGCGTGCCTGTCGGAGGAGCCACGCCCGCCGGCGGTCCGCTGGGCGGGAGAAAGGTCGGCGCGATTGTCGGCTGGGCTGTGAAGTTGAGAAGCTTCTGCATTGCGGCGGCTTTTTCGGCCGCGATCGAGACGGCGCGATCGCCCTCGATCGCCAGGCGCTCGTTGTAGCCCTGCATTGCCTTTTCGGCGGACCCGGACATGTCGCTCCCCAACTTCTGCTCGATCGGCCGCCCAATCGGGACCGGACCAGGGCGTGCGCCGGGCAGAGGTATTTCGCCGGTGGTTTTTCCCAAGTCGCCGTCGTTGCCCGAGCTGACAGGCTGGTCGGCCTCGGCCGCCTTCCTGGCGTTTTCGACGATGGCGGCCTCTTCCTCGACAAGCGTCTGCAGCTGGGCTTTGAGACGGTTGATCTGCGGCCCGAGGGCTTGGCCGCCGTCGCCCATTTCGCGCTGTTGCCCCTGCAGGCGCAGAATTTCGTTTTCGACGCGAAGGCGTTCACCCGACGATTGTTTCAGCAACTCCGGTTCGTCTTCGATTGTGCGCTGGCGGTCGTACTCAGGATTGATCATGCGCACGATGCGGTCGTACCACGGTGAAACGGCCCGGTCGTAGGCTTCGCCCACCTTGGCGCCGGTGGCTTCGACAGCGGCGGACCTTCGAGCGGCCTTTTCGTACGGTGTCTTCGCAGCGGCTTTGGCGTCTGCGTCAAGCCCACCTTTGCTGTTGTTCAAAATATCGTTGAGGAATTCGTCGAACTTGGCGCGATTGTCGAGAAGCGGTTTCAGCGCTTGATAAGCCTGCTGGTCGGCAAAGAGTTCATTGATGCGGAACTCATTACCACCAGTTACACGCATCACCTCGTCCATGACGGCGAGCGGATAAGACTTTCCGTCCTTTTGCGCCTTTGCTTTCAACTTTTCGAGGTTGACGCCCTTCTTTTTGAAATTGTCGGTCGTTTCGCGGGCAGACAATTTCGAGAGCCAATTACGTAGATTGTTGGCAGCCTCATCCTCGCTTCCCGATGTCGTTCGGGCAATCTGGCTCATTGCAATCAGTTCCGCCCAACCGTCCAAGCCCGTTCGCCCGGTGCCGGCCATGTAGGCACCGAGGGCCGGAAAGTTCTTGGCCATCGCACCGACTTCGAAATTCCCGAGCTTGGCACCTTTTGCCATCATATCGATGGCCATTGGCACTTCGCTGTCCTTGACCTTCAGGTTCTGCTTCGCAGCAATAAGCGCCGAGGCGATCGTTTCGCCGGGCGTCTTATAGGTCATTGCCGCCTTCAGTGTGGGATCGAGAATTGCCTCTTGGCTGTCGAGGCCAATGCCCGAAGCCGCGTATTGTTTACGGGTTTCGTTCACTTCGCTCAGATTGCGACCATAGCGAATACCAAGGCGTTCGTTGGAGCTTGTAATCTTGGCTACCGCTTCGGGCGTCGCCATTTCCAAAGTAATCGCCACGTCCATAACGTCGCGGTTCAGTTCACGAAATTTGTCGCTCATCTGTTCAAGGCCGCGAATGACATTGTCGACCGACGCAAAGGCCATCAGCCCTGCGAAGGCCCCATGAGCAGAGGCGGCGAGCAATCCCATTGTCGAGTTCAGAGACGACGCCGGCTTGTCGAGCCTATCAAATCGGCCGCCCAACTGATCAAGCTTGCCGCCGTCTTCCCTGGCGATGTTTCTCAGCCTGGTCCCGACGCTGTGGATTTTCTCTCGCGCTTGGACAGCCGCCGTTCCCAGGCTGTTGATTTCCCGCTCAGCTGCATTGGTGTTGATGGAATTGAGTTGGCGCGCACTCTTGTCGAGCTTGGAAAGAGCGCTTTCGCTCCTGTTCGCTTCGGTTCTGATCTGGGCAATGTCGCGGCCGAGCTGGTTAGAGCGCCCCGTGCCAAGCTTGCGCGCGGCGTCGCCTAGTTCCTTCAGATCGCGTTCAGCAACTTTTGCCTCGCGGGAAAGATGGTTTTCCAACCGCAGACGAAGCGAGACATCCATATTAGTCATGACCGCTTCCTCTCATGCCGAGCAGCACACCAAAGGTTTCGAGATGAACGGCACGAGCCTCCTCGTACCAGAGCATGAGTTCGTCCCACCACATCTCCATGACGGCTGGGATTGGCGTATGAAGATAAGCAGCTACGCGAGCGGCGTAGCTGCGCCAATGTTTCAGCTCGCCGGAGGCGCGGGCGCCGGCCGCAGTGCTTGGGGCAAAAAATCGAAGCACGCATCAACGATCGCATCGCCGTCCTCGTCGACCAACCCCCTGAGAACGGCAGCAGGATACCCTGCCATCTCCGCATAGACATCGAAGGTCGAGAAACCGCCTTGGCGAGCGCGTTGAATGAACCGATCGACATCACCTATGCGTAGGCGGCGCACCGCGATCTCACGGCCTCTGCGCCTTGGTACCGAAAAGGATACCGAAGAGGGATAACCTTGCGGTGCTCGTTTGACAGGAAGTCCAGCTCTGCGATCGGCGCGGGTTCTTGCGAATTCAGCTTTGGGGACGGCGCAGAGGTGGACGCCGGCGCTGCATCCGAGGTTTCGCTGGGGGGCAAGATGTCTGGCACGAAGATTTCCTCGGTGACCATGTCAGACGGGTCGGACGAAGAATTCGGGGTTTCGATGAAGGCGGTTGCCACAGGTCTCTCCTCTTGAACTGCGAGAGGCCGGCTCAGACGGCCGGCCTTAGGGTTTCACGACTTAGCGGCCGATCAGCCGTTAATGGCGAGCAGACGGTTGTGTTCGGCGGTGTAGTTCACGCCGTTAATGATCAATGTGTTGTTCTGCGCATCGAACTTGTGAACCGTCCGGCCGTCGACGATGTCGTGATAGAGCACGATCGACTGCCAGCGCAGACGTGTGGTGCCAGTCGCCTTAAGCCCCTTGACCGCCGAGGGCTGATACGATGTCAGCAACCCCTTGAGGAATACGATGCGGCCGATCGACTTCGCCGGCGTCGGCGTCGTGGGCTGGCCAGCCGGGTTGGCGTCGGCAGGGAAAATATCGATCAGTCGCTGGTAGTGGCGCAGCGTGGTCCAATCGCCGGGGTCGCGGCCGAAATGGACGCGCAGCTCCTCGGGCTCGCCATTGACGCCTTGTTCGCAGGTCAGCGCCTTGATGCCGGCCGGCGTCTCCAGCTCGAAGAACGCGCCGCCCATGACGAGCGGAACCATGTCTCGCTCCAGTGTCGGAAGCGTGGTTTCGTCGATATACTGCCAGGTATTGGTGTTGTCGCAGTACCAATTGCCGCCGAAAAGCTGCCGTTTGCTCA
>NZ_WXZP01000003.1:0-29506 GCF_011319365.1 Rhizobium flavescens | reverse complement strand
ATCATTCAACGGCTGGTTTTTTAGCAGCTTTGATTGCCGCGTCAACCTGTTCGGCTGCATTAGCCTGCATCCCCGGCATAACGTGAGAATAGAGGTCGAGAGTAATACCGACTGTCGAGTGCCCGAGGCGTTCGCTGGCAATCTTGGGATGGACGCCGGCCGCCAGGAGCTGCGTGGCGTGCGAGTGCCGCAGGTCGTGGAAACGGATATGGGGCAGGGAGGTCTTGCTGATGAGCCGGGTCCACTCGTGGGTCAACGAAGTGGGCTTCAGCGGGCGTCCATCGATCTGCGCGACAACGAAGGCATTTTCATCCGGCCGGATGCCAAGCTTCAGTTGCTCCTCACCTTGATTCGCCCGGTGCTTTCTGAGTTCTGCAACTACAGTCGTGGATAATGCGACCGTCCGCGACTTGCCCGACTTCGGCTCTTTGTAACGAACCTCCCTCCCGACCTGCTCAGCGCTGTATCGCACCGAAATGCTCGCAGCGGCCAAATCGACGTCCCGCCAGCGCAAGGCAAGGATTTCCCCTCGGCGAAGGCCGCATAGCGAGGCCAGGAGAGCAGGGACGAACATTCGGGTGTCCCGCAGTCCGTCGAGCATCTGGCCCATCTGCAATGCGCCATAAGCCTCCATCGACGCACGCTCGACCTTAGGCGGTCGCGTCGCTGCTACCGGGTTCTTCTTGAGCAAATCCCATTTTACGGCCTGATCCATCGCCGTCAGCATCACGCGGCGGCAATGATGCACGGTGCGCGGAGAGAGGCCGCCCTTGCCGTTCCGTTTCCCGCTTTCGAGAAGCTGGCCCCATGTAGCATCGATCCGCGCCGCCGACAGCTTGTTGAGGGTAACGCTGCCGAGGATCGGCGCGACGTTCTTCAGGAGAAGTTCCTCATACCGCTGGTGGGTTTTAGGGGAGACATTGGCTTTCTCGTGCTTAAGCCAGTGCTCGAAATATTCGCGGACTGTCGTCTTTGCCGGCTCTACATAGCTGCCGCCGTCGAGTTCCGCGATTAGCCTGGCGCATTCGACTTGCGCTTGCCGCTTTGTGCCGTGGAATGTGTGCCACTTCCGGCGGCGCCTGCCGGTCTCAGGATTCGGTACATCAAGGATGATAGCCCACTTGCCGGGACTGCGCTCGCGGATGTGTCCTTTCATTCAGTCCCCTCCGTGTTTTTCTTTAGCAGAAGGTCATCGTCCATAATCGGGTTTAGGTGCCTAAGCTCTTCAATCTTGCTGTTCCAAACTTCGTTTCTGATGTGCTTCGCCGCGGCTAGCGCTTCCTCCATGTCCCCGCTTTCTCGGAGCACCGCGGCAACCCGCGTCACCGTCAGAACATCAAGCCAAGCAAACATCAAAGCACGGTAGACGACTTTACCTCCCCGACTTTCAAAATCGCCGTCTTGAAGGTGCTCGATGTATGTGGTGAGCGCATCATCGATGCTGACTTCCGATTGTTTGATCCAGTCGTCCGTTGCCATCCCGATTTTCGCGAGGCGACGGATTGCATCGGACCTAGTGGCTATTCTGTTGGCGAACCGCCAATCGTCAATTCCTTGAAGCTCCTCGTCTGACATCATTATCGGAACTCGATTTTCTCTCGGTTTGACCACGACCGCACACCTTTCAGCACATCTTAGCATCTTCCTTAAAAAATCGGCACAAAAAGCACAAGCAGGCTTGATCTAAAACACGGTATCGTTAAATATAAAAAAACGGCACAACAAGCGCCGTAAGTGCTGATTTTTGGAGAAGCTGATGACGCTCGAAGAAGCCCTCTCACGACCCACAATTCCGGTACCTGAGGCTGGTAAGTTGTTTTTTGGCCTTGGCAGAAACGCGGCGTATGAGGCTGCGAAACGTGGGGATTTCCAAACCATCAAAGTCGGCGGCAAGGTTGTCGTGCCCGTCGTGCCGCTTGCGGCGATGCTTGGATTGCAGGCAACAGTTGGGAAGGCGGCATGATTCAGGTCGTCAAAGTCGATTGGAGCAGCAAAGACGTCACGGGTGAAGACTATAGCGTCCATGCCGTGCCGGAGGCAGTGGTCCGTGGCTTCATGATCAACGTTCCGACGCTCATCCAATACCCGAATGGGAAGATTAAGACGGGCAATCAGGTCAAAGTCACACCTGCCGGCCTCGATTATCTCAAGCGACAGATGCCAGTCGAGATGCGCGCGCCAGAGGGCCAAGCATGAGGGCAGGGGTCGACGCGGGGTTTTGGAGCCGTTGCCAGCAGCATCAAGCAAGTGAGGCCCGGCCGCGCTGGCGGGCGCGTTACCGGGCGCAAGACGTGCGACAATTCAACAAGGATGCCACCAAGATATCCACCACGGGGTCAGATATCAACGTGGGTCCGCATTCCTAGACGAGGTAGGCAATGCGTAAGACCGATTTCCTCAAGTTCCGTATCGCTCATGAAGATCATGAACGGGTTGTTTCTGGCCGGCAGGCTTGGTGCCTCCGCCAACTACTGAAGGCAGGAGAGCGCGGGTTCACCACTGTAGACGATCCGGCCCCCCGCACATCCGACTATGTACATAGCCTGCGAAAGGCCGGGCTTAATATCACGACGACACGCGAACGCCACACAGGCCAGTATCCGGGCCAGCACGGGCGGTATCGGCTCGTGGACGAGATCATTGTACTTCACGACCCGGAGGCGCGCCATTGAGCGAAACCACGTCTCCGTCCCTGCAGAGCGCCGTGGTCGCAGAGGCCGCTTCTTGGCTCGCTGATCAGAAGGAGCCGCCCCACGCCGCGGTTCCCGCTCTTAAACAGCGCTTCGGCCTCAGCGCCGTCCAAGCCTGCGAGGCGATCAAATTAGCATCGATTGCGCGCCAGCACGGAACGGAAAAGGGCTAACTTTCCATGGTAGCTTCCGAAGCCCTAGAAGTGATTGGCGATAGCATTGCGGCCGACTCCGACCTCGGGCCGATGCATCACCCCAAACTCTCAGACGTCCTTACCGGCGAAATGTCTCGCCTTCATAACGCGGGCTTTTGGCTGGTGCCGTTGGGACTTAACCGGAAACCGCTGGTGCTCCTGACGAAGAAGGACGGGACGCCCACTCGTCGCCTTCCTCTGTCTGCGGTGATAGAGAAGATGGCTGGTGCCGGCAGCTCGAACTATGGCATCCGACTACCTGGCCTTCTCGTCGTGGATATCGACACTGATACGCCAGAGGCCCACGCATATGTCGAACGGCGGTTCGGGGCTTCGTCGGTGCAGGTGAAAAGCCCAAAGGGTGTACATCACTACTACAGGTTCTCCGGCCGACGTCCGAAAAACGTCAAGCTCCCTGGGATCGTGATTGATTTCAAGCTGGGGTGCCAGGAGCACATCGCGGGTCCATTCGCGGAGCGTGAAGATGGTGGCCAATATCTGCCTTTAAGGGGCCGCCTGACAAACGCGAACGCCCTACCGGTATTCGAAGATAAAGAGCCCACAGCCGTTGCCGCGCCGACCGCCGTCCGGGTGTCCTTAGAAAACGCCGAGCGACAAGAACGCATCCCCACAGGCGCACGCAACAACATGCTGTGCAAGGCTGCAATCCGATTTGTGTCCGTTTCGGATACAAAGGACGAGCTTCTTGCTGATCTGCTTCAGTACCGTAACATCCATTTCGAAGAGCCCTCTTCAGTGTCAGATGCCGAGGTGGCGGCGGTCGCCGATTGGGCATTCCAACTGATGCTCGACGGCAAGGTTTACCAAGGGAGGAAATCGGGCGTGCTGATCCCCAGAGAGTCCATTGATAAGCTGGCGGCTCGTGGCGAGGGCACCGCGTTGCTGCTCTATTCAATCATTCAGGCCGACCTTGGGCACAAGCCGAACTATGAGTTCTCCATCGTCCCCGATGCCCTCAAGAAATCGGGAAAACTCAAAGCAGGTCGTCGGCAAATCTACGAAGCTATCGACATCCTCGTCGACGAAAAGCTGATCGATGTGTCGTTCTATTCGAGCATTCCGAAAGTCCCCCATCGCTACAGGCTACCAGGGGGGGGAGAGGAGAGAGGGTTTAATACTTACATTGATATCCCAATCGGACACAAAGGGATCACGGTCTATGAAGGTGAAGTCGATGCGTCAGCTTGATCTCTTCGAATGGGCGAAAAGCCGCCCGACTGCGAAAATCCTCGATTGGAACCAGCCATTCGCAAAGCGTGTGATGGCACGCCTTCACGAGTTCGATGACGACTTCCCCAAGCCCTATTACCCGGAAAGCGTGGTGTCGTTCCCGGAGCGAAAGCGAGGTGTCGCATGATCGTGAGGCCGAAACCCGATGCCACATGGGGCATCTATCGCGAGCCACACGGTAAGGTCGCCATCGCTGGGACTTGTGCGACGAAAGCCGAGGCTTGGCGGTGGATCAACCAGCGCAACGGTTCCCCGAAATCGAAGTCCGAACACAGGGCCGAACGGCTGTTCGGAAAGCGCGCCGAAGGACAACACCAATGACCGACAAAATCGAAAAGCTCGCGACCGCGCTCTACGAGGCGTCTGGCGAATTCGACTGGATCGATGCCGCCGACCAGGCCAAAGAGGATATGCGCCGCCGGGCGGCCGAACTCCTGCGGGAGATGGGACTTGATGACCGGCCCGCTAACCTGCCGGCCGTTGCCGTCGCCAACGAAGGCATTTCCGATAGGGCGCTCATCCGCGAAATTGCCATGGACATCGGCAAGTCCACCGTCGAATTCCTTGAGGTGATGTATCCAGCGTCGCTGGAGGCCGTAGCAAAGATTGCCCGGCTTGGTATCCGCAACCATATCCACAACGAGATCATGTCGGCGCTCGACACGACCGACGCCGAGGCGATCCGAGCCCGGCTCTCAGAACGAAAACGCGACCGTCGCCGCCGGCTGGCTATCTATCGGCGTATCAGGGCCGAGGATAGGCATGGGCGGCGAAACGCTGCCGCCGAAACCATTGGAGGTGAAGCATGAACGCATCGGCGCAAGCTTCTATTGCGGTGTTCCCGACCGCCAGCCGAACCGGCAGGATCCGGGAAGTTGCGCGAAACCTCCTCGACCTCCCGGCCGACCCCCAATCGGATAGCTATCGCTGCCAGGTAACGCGCGGGATCGAGGCGCAATTGTCACGGATCGGGATGCCGGCCGACCAGCAACGCGACGAGGTGACCACGTTCTGGCAGGCGGTGCGCGACGAGATGGGCCGACAGGTTATCGACCGGCTCAAGGGCGAGATTGATCCGAAGGGGGCGGCATGACCTGGGGCTTTTCGTTCAAAAACTATCGAGCCTTGTTCGAGGTGGAGCAGCAGCGCCACGCCGACGAGAGGCAGCGCGCCGACCACTGGCAGGCCAGAGCCTTGGAGGAAAGCGCCCGCGCTAATCGAGCCGAAGCGGAGGTGACACGCCTCAGAGAATGGCCGACGCTCTTTTGCTCGTTCTGTGACAAGAGCCAGCACCAAGTCAAAAGGCTGATCGCCGGCCAGGCTCGTGTCTTCATCTGCGACGAATGCGCCTGCCTAGCGGCTGATATCGTCAAGGAGGCCACCCGTTGATCCTGCTCGACCTCATCAAGCTTAGGCTCCGTCTTCGCTCGCAGCGCCGCCAAGATGCCTTCCGCCATCAAATCGCGGCAAGGGAGCGCGCCGCCTTCAAAAACGCGCGTGCTGGCCTCCTACGGGGCGAGGAATCCACATCAAAATCACAAGCAGGGAAGGACGACCGCCGATGAAGGAAGAAATGAAACGCCTGTTCGAAGACTGCTCGTCGGTAACAGAAGCCTGCGAAATTCATATCGAGGCGGCAAGAGAGGGATTTGCGAACACATGGCCTGCACAGGAACAGTGGGATGGTGAATTGCCGTACCGCTCCCTAGATGAAGCAATTGCGGACATGCGTGCCACCTTTGACCGGTGCATTTCTTTCGGCCGGGCATATGGCGACATGCTATCCCAGCGCGCCGACATAGCTTCGATTTCGGATGACGAGATTTTCCGGGTGCTGACCGGGCTGCTTTCCAGCGATATGCCAGAACTGGAAGCGGCTCAGATGCCAGAGGAAACCGCCCATCTGGCGCGCACCATCGTTCGCATGGCCCTCAATGAACGGCTTGCCGAAATTCGACTTGAGGCCATCGCTCGAAGAACGCCAGCGCGCGCTTGGTGGAAGAACTCCGACGATCCTATAGGCGATGCTGGTCGTCTTCTTGGCGAGATGCAGGCCTTGCGCGCACCTCACCGCGTTGATGTTTTCAGCGACGAGAAAATGTTGCAAAGCGTGAAGGACGAGGCCGCCGATTTGTTGCCTGAGTTACGCAAGATGAATGTCGAAGCTGCAGAAAGCCTCCTAGAGGTCGTCCTTGGCATCGCAGCGGGCCGGTTGGCGGAAATTCGAGCCTCTCACACGCCATCCGCATCTAGCAATAAGCGGCCCAACTGAAGGGCGGCCGATGACGGCAACAGCAGCAAAGTTTGACACTGACAAATTCCGTAAGGTCGCGGCGCTGATTACCGGCGGCGCGACAGAAGGCGAGCGCGCATCGGCAAAGGCAAGGGCGGAAGCGATAGCCGGTCGGGCGGGAATGACGCTGAAACAGGCGATGGCAAAGATTGACAGCAAGCCCGCGCCGAAATCCGCCAATTTCTTCGAAGGATTCGACGATTGGATGGAGAAGCGGGAGCCGGGCCACAAGGCTCGGCAGGCGCAGAAGAATGCCGACCGCCAAAGCCGCAAGGCAATGAGGCGTGCTGAAATCCTGAAGACGTTCGGCACAATGAAAGCTTTCTTCGACGCAACGCCAATGGAGGAGGCGCTGATCCAGGCGGCCAAACCCTTTGCAAGGCGTGAAGTCCACGAGGATTGGTGCGGCACGCGTAGAAACTTCACAGTTGAACTAGGCGGATGCTCGGACGATATCTGGATGGTCGAGAACACGAGCGGCGAGGCAAAGGCGGCGATCCGAAATGCCGTTCCTTTCCCGGCCACCATTCGCGGCCTCTTGGACGAATACCGCATGTGGGAGGCATTGCGGCGAGACAGGCAGGCTTTCATTGACGGTGAATATTATCCCCGCCGAGAGGCCGAATTGCGCTCGCGTCTGGTGCAGGAGGAATTGAAGACTAGGCCCGTTGCGTCCTGGGATGACATGCAGGCCCGCTTCGATTTCAAGCGCTTCGAATGGGAAAGCCAATGGCTGGACCCGCAGGAGCGCAAGGACGAAGAGGCCGACCGGCTGGAGGCAGACTTTGCAATTCTTCGCGACCTCTATGTCAAACATTGCCAGCCGGCCGAACACCCGGCCCAAAATCCAGACGATGAAAAGGGCCTCCACAGTATGGAGGCCCCCACCGCCGGCTACCGTACCAACGCCGACCGCAAGTCCGCAGTGCTCTCCGCGCTCCGCGACAACCCCGGTCTGTCGGATCGGGAAATAGCGCGCATTGCCGGCGTGTCACACCAGACCGTGAGCAACTGGCGGCGACGGCTTCAGGCAGTAAAGGATGCTGCTGCTTGAGCTTCCCCATCCCTGTCCCGATGCGGCCCGAGGAGGTCATTTCCGTCAAGGAGGCGGCGCACGTCGCGGCGATGCAAGAGCGCATTATCCGTCGATGGTCGCGGGATTATGGTATCGGTCGGCAGGCGGAACCGGGGAGCCCGCTGCAAATATCGGTGGTGGCCTTGGAGATGCGGCTGTGCGGAGATGACGAGGCGCTGGAGCTTCTTCGCCTCAATCGCAGGACGGAACCGAAGGTCTGTTTCTATCTCGAACGGCTCGGATTTACGGCTTGATGTGCATAGACCGCCAAACGATGTAACATCCGGTATATCAACACAGAATCCCGATTGTGAGAAAATGCTTCCGTATCAAACCACGGAGGCATTTTTTATGACCGACGCAAAGACCACGAGGAAGGAACCTGCCGTTCCTGTCGCCCTTCGCGGGGCGAACGTGATGAAGACATTTCGGGACGCTCTATTCGATGAGAGCAACCGCTGCGGCATGAGCCCGAACGAGTTTTGCCTTTGGGCGACATTCGAGAAGCTGCAGCGATCCGGCCGCAATATTTCTGGCCTGTTCTGGAAAGGCGATCATGACGGCAATGGGGGGCTTGCTGCATGACGAGCATCCTTCGGTATGCGAACCAAGGCGCGATCCGCAATCAGCCCCTTGTCCCAGGCCTCGCCAGCAACCTTGAACGCGCCGTCACTGCCGTCTACGGCCCCGGTGCGTACCTCCAGGTCTACAGCGGCGGTCAGCCCGGTAAAGGCGAAGACGGCGCGCGCACCGGATCGATCCGGCACGATCATGGCCGCGCGGCTGATATCCGCGTGTTTGGAGCCGATGGCAAACAGATCAGCGGCGATGGCTTGGCTCCATTGGGCCAATTCTGGCGCGCAAACAATCTCGGCGGTGTCGGCATGGAAATGCACGGCGGCGGAATCCATCTCGACGATTGGACGAAGCCTCCGCCGGGCGGCGGCATGAACTGGAACTACGCGAACCAGGGCGGCACCTATACCGATGCCATGGCCTCAGCAATCGCGGCTGGCAACAAGGGCGTGATGCCCACGCTTTTCGGCGGCGAAACCCCATCCCCCACGACAATGACCGCGGGCGCTTCTGATGCGCTACAGAACACAGGAGACGCGCCAACCATGGCCTATAATGCCCAGCAAAAACCTTCCCCGGCGTTCGCCGCGATTGACCAGCAAACGACCGGCTCGACACAGCCCGCCATGGCCTCGGCAGCGCCGGAGCCGAAGAAGCGCAGTGGTCTATTTGGCGGCCTTATCGGCGAAGGCGGTCTGATCGACCCCACCAGCGAACAGTTCTTGCTCGCCGCAACCCTGATTGCGAACGGCATGAAGCCACCGGGCCAGATGATGGACGGCATTCCGGAAGCATTGCTGGCGGGGCGGAGAATGAGCGATGCCAGAGAGCAGAAGGCCAAAGACGAGAAGATTCTGAACGAAACAACGCGGTGGCTTCGCGAGCGAGACCCCGACCTCGCTTCCCTCGTCGAAAACCGTATCCTTCCGGGCGGCGATGCTGTGACGCAATTCTATGCGCGTCAGAAGGAGGCGAAGGAGGAGCAAACGTGGCGAGACCGCGTGAAGTACCAGGCGGAAGTCCAGCAAAGCGACCCGAAGTACCAGCTTGATCTTCAGAACGCGCGCACCGAAGCCGACCAGCGGAACCAGACCGCCCAATGGCTGAATGACAACGAACCGGAAATCGGAAGCCTTGTGAAGGCGGGGATGCCGGTGGCTGACGGATACAAGCTCGCCTATGAGAAGCGCTATCCCAAACCGGACCGACAGTGGGTGCAGCTCCAGAACGGTGATTTCGGATGGGCTGATAAGAAAAGCGGTCAGTTTGAAAAACTCGGCAGCGCACCGAAGGTTGGCGGAGATAACGGCGCGGAACTCCCGGCGGAAATGGGCGCGCGTATCGGGCTCGGGGACAAGTTCCTGGCTCAGGTGCCGGCAATCCGCAAGCGGATCGAAAACGGCGATGCAAGCGGGCTTTGGGATAAAACGATGCTTGCCACCGGCAGCGGCGGTGCGGGTCAATTGTGGCGTCAGATCGAAACCGGCCGTGATGCTCTTGTGCGAAATTTGACCGGCGCTGGTATGCCGGAGTCGGAAGCGCAGAACCAAGCGGCGCGCTATCAGATCGGCGTGACAGACAGTGTCGAAACCATGCTCGACAAACTCACCAATCTTGAGGCCGACCTGCGCGCCACCCGATCCGGCGCTATCGGCGCAAAGACGGGCAAACTTTCTCTCACCCCGGCTCCCGGCAGCGGTAGTGATCCGGCAGGAGCTTTGGATGAGGCTCGGACGGCTATCGCTAAGGGTGCTCCGCGTGAGGCAATCATTCAACGACTTACGCAAATGGGCATCAGCCCGGAGGGTCTGTGATGGCTGGATTGTTCGATGATTTGATCCCCGCAACGGGGAGCGGCGCGCCTGCCATTATGGCTCCGCCTTCCGGCAACGAAGCTCGCGTGCCCGTGACCGCCTTCAAGCCGGGAGCGTTTGACGACCTCATCCCGGCAGCGCCGGAAGAACAGCCAACGACCGTAACCGGCACGCTCGATGCTTTCGGCCGTGGTGTTGCCAAGGGCGCGGGATTCGGATGGGCAGACGAGGCCGGTGCCGCTGCCCGATATCTCGGCGGCAAGGTTTTCCCGTGGCAACCGGAAGTCACCTATGACGAGGCGTTGCGAGAGGTGCGCGGCGAAGACAAGGCCGTTGCCGATGCGAACCCGACCGCTGATATTGCCGGCCAGGTGACGGGCGTCGTCGGTTCCGCTGCGGCACTGCCGCGGATGGGGCTTTCCGCCACTGCGAAGGCCATCGATAGCGGGGCGAAGCTTGGCAAAGTCGCCCGTGCCTCTGCACTGGATACCGGCGTCATGGGCGCGGTAGCTGGCGCTGGCGATGCTGAAGGCGGGTTGGAAGAGCGTGCGAGAGGAGCAGTCGAGGGCGGCGTAGGTGGTGTGGTGCTAGGAGCAATCGCGCCGGCTGCATTGTCTGTTGCTGGAAGCGCCGCGCGAAAGGCTATCTCGCCGTTCATGTCCTCGCCGGAACGAATGAAGGCTGTCGAAACGCTCGCCCGCGAAGGCGTCGAGACCACGGCCGGCCAGCGCACGGGGAATAACACCCTGCGATTTGCCGAGAGCGAGCTTGGCGGTCAGCGCGCGGCCGATCTGATGGAGCGGCAGGGCGAGCAATTCACGGCAGCGGCATTGAAGCGCGCCGGTATCGATGCGGAGCGGGCAACGCCGGAAGTCGTCGATCAGGCCTTCAGCCGCATCGGCAAACAGTTCGATGACCTCGCCGCGCGCAACAAGATTTTGCCGGATCAGAAGATGGCGAAAGACCTTGGCGCATCGGTCCAGGATTATTTCGCTATGGTGCCGCCATCGCAGCGCGCGCCCGTGGTGATGGACACGGTGATGGATATCGGCAACGCTCTGAAGGCTGGCCCGCTCGATGGCGCGGCCTATCAATCGCTCCGCTCCCGGCTCGACCGGCTGGCGCGCGGCACGGCTGACCCGCAGCTAAAGGACGTGCTGTTCAACATCCGCAACACGCTTGATGACGGTATGGAAAGGAGCATGAAGTTATTCAACCCGAAAGACGTTGATCTGTGGAAAGAAGCCCGCAATCAGTACCGGAACATGATCGTGCTGGAAAAGGCATCGACCGCAGCAGGCGAGAACGCCGCAAACGGTATCATCTCCCCTTCGTCGCTCCGCAACGCCACGGTATCCGGCCATGGCCGCCGAAACTATGCGCGAGGCAAGGGCGACTTCGCGGAACTGGCACGCGCCGGGGAAGCTGTGATGAAGCCGCTGCCGAATTCGGGAACTGCCGGGCGGCTCAATGCGCAGAGCCTTGGACTTGGTGTCGCCGGCCTCTTGGGCGGCGGCGCGGGCTATGCGAGCGGTGGTGATCCGTCGAGCATGATCGGCGGTGCCGCTGCCGGCTTCCTCGCTCCTCGCATCGCCGGAAACCTGTTGATGCAGCCGGCCATCCAAGGCTTGCTCTCCAATCAGCTTGGCCGAACGATGACCGCGCCGCCGCCTGTCCGCTCGTTGCTCCACGCATTGGTGAACAGGAGTTCGGCGGAAGAATCAGCGCCGGTCGGCGGGCTTCTTCTTGGACGGTGAGAAAATGTAGCGGTTATCGGTGATGTCCGTAGCCCAATATGCGAACATCGCGCCTGTTGCGAACCCTAGTCCGATATCGAGCCACCGGGGCGAATTCAGCCACAGGAAGCCGACCCATAGTGCGCCCACGAAGATCCACGCCTTAATCCAAGGCCAAGGCCCTTCCGGGCGCACTTCGTTTTCGTTGTGGTCGATAATCGGCGGTTCGCTCATGCGCACGAAGATGACCATGCCCCGGCCGGCTGTCAACGATGCCGGCACGCGCGTCGCCTCGGTAAATGCCTAACGGTAGACCGAGCCTCTCGGCACCGTCGCGAGGAACTGGCACGGAACATTGGTCTTGAGCTTCCATTGAGGCACCCCGAGGCCAGGAGGCCATTTCAAATCCTTTCCGTCCCACTCCTTGCCGCCGGGCAGGTGGGTATAGGCTCCCAACAGGTCGAAGTCGGTCGCCTCGATGTCCCGCGTGAAGGTGAACACGTCGAAGCCATGCGCGAGGTAGCCCACCTGAAAGCCAAGCACCCGCTCCAATTCTTCCGGCATTCTTCCCAGAATGGCGCCTTCGGTGCCGAACCAGCCGGTTATCTCTTTCGTCAACAGCGGGTTTCGCCGCGGATCATGTGGCACGACCTTTACGGGACGGTAGGGCTTCTTCCGATTGATCTTGGATAACGCCAGCGCCTTGAGCGTCTTTTCGTTGAACTCCATAGGCCTCCTCCATGGTTGCGCGGGTCGCAAGCAGGGGAACACGCTAACCTTGAAGGCGATGGGCGCGCCAGTAAGGCATTCGGGTAAAGCCCGGTCGGGCTATACAATTGGCGCCCCACCGCATGGCGATATTCAATCGGGTGGGCCGGCATCCCGAGGTTCGCTCGCTGGCGTTTAATAATGCCGAAATACTGCCATGCTCCGGGCAATGACGTGGGCAATCTCGAACCGGAAAATTCCCGGTTCGGCGGTTCTCGACGTGGCGTTGATAATCGTCCCCGATTACAAACAGCATTGTCTGATAATACAGCCGGGAAACAGCCGAGAAGGGTTTTGCGAGAGACCGGACCGCCTATGCCATTTGCGCGGGCCTAGAACGGCCTCTGAGCGCGACGAAGGGCTTTCGCCTGATACAATGCCGGTCAGACCTTCTTGCGCCTCAGCAGGCCGAAAATGGCAGGGCGTTCGCTCCGGCCGGGCAAGCAGAAGTAAGCAATCCGGCGTCGATCTGTATAATCTTCAAACGGTATGCGGATGCCGCGGTGATGTTGAGAAATGTTGAGGTCGCGTTGGCGATTTCGGTCGAAGCTTTCCGGCTCCCGCCAAGCAATAGAGGCGGGCTGACGAGAACGCGCGGCCAAGGGTAGGGTAGGCCGCCCGGACAGCGCTTCGAATTCTCAGGCGGGGTAAGGCCCGGTATGGAGGAGAGGAAGGGTGTCGCTTTAACCGACACCCTGAATACCGATCGGTCAACCCCTTCGTCCTCGCTCCCGGCCGCCGCCCATGCCTCCGCCAGAGCTTCCGGCGCTGCCGCTCGACCGGCCGCCCGAGTTGCTATCTCTACCGCCGGGACCAGCGCCGCCGAGACCGTCACCGCGAGAGCCGCCGATCATTCCGAGCAGTCCGCCAAGAGGGCCACCGGTGCCGCCGGCCGGCATACCGCGGCCAGCAATCCGGTTACCGGCGAGCGCGCCAAGGATGCCGCCGATAGGGCCAGCTAAAGCAGTCCCTAGCAACCCGCCGAACACAGCTCCCGCCTTCGGGCTCACACGACCGTTGAACGATGGCGACGTAGTATCGCGCGCGTTCAGCTCTGCAGGCGAAAGACCGACGTTGCCGCCAGCGTTCGGACCATAAGATGGAGCCGCAGGACCGTTGTACGAGACGCCGGGGTGACCGGCCATTTGATTGCCGATTGCTGTTTGTGCGGGAGAAGGCGCGGCGGTCGGAGCATAGGACGTTGCCGTTGGTGGAGCCATGTTCACGGCATAGCCAGGAGGGGCTGTACCGATGACGCCGCCGATCAGATCGTAGCCTTGCTGGTTCAGGTCATTCACTGTCGTGCCGGGAGTAATGGAAATCCCCCGCGCCGCAGCCAATGCCGCCTGATTGGCTCTCTCGACGGCAGCGGCATATTGGGCGCGCTGCATCGATGACAAGTTCGCATATTTCTCCATGTCCGAGATGCCGGGGTTGACGACGTTGTCGGTTCTGAAGGAATTGTTGAACCGATCTCCGAACCCTTCGCTTGCACCACGCGGCCCACCACTATAGGGGCCGCCATATGTCGAATAGGGCATGTGATCCTCCCTGTTTCCACCGACATCATGTCGGCCCTGGTTGACGAGCCGGAGTATACGGGAAACGGCGAATCCGGTCCATTCAAGGCGGTCACTCTCGATCTGGAACAGAGAGCTTTCCTATGGAGTTGGGCGCTCCTTTTCATGCGATTGTTGAGCTGGGCGTTTTCCCGTAAATACGGGGAAAATACGGGAAAGCCGATTTCGAAATCCGACCCCTTTTAGGGCCTGACAAAACCAGACCTCGCGGACGTGGTTTGTGGGGATCGAAGACAAGTCCCGCTGAGTTTCCGTACGCCGTAAAAAGGCGGGAAGCATGCTAAGGAATGCTAAGGCGCCGGCCGCTTTCTCATCGAGCCGATGCGCGCCGATTTGAATTTTGCGACCAGTACGCGCACACGCGCGAAAGGCCGCCAGAACGGAACGCCGCTTTCCTGATAATACACCGCGGAAACACGGCGCTACCCGCCTTCAAAAAGGGAAGCGGGCCGGTTCGGCACCGAGGCCCATAACAAGGGCGGTATGCTGTCAAATGCTGTCATTTGCCCCTGTTGTTACAGGGTGGAAACAGGCCGGGGCGAACTTAGAAAACTTCAGGTCCGAGGATATTTTCGGACCAGTACGCGCGGGCGCGCGCGCGAGGCTTGCCGAAACGATTGTTCAGCGATAAATCGATGGTAGTGAAAGATTGTTCGATAATTGCGAATAGTCGTTCCACCATCGGTTTGATTGCGAGGCACCCCATGCTCAAGGAAATCGAAATCGAGGATATCGGAACCTACCGCCTGCCGAACATGTGGCAGCATTCGAGGATCCGGGTAATCAGAGGCCCTAACCAGCATCTTGCAATCCTTGCCTTCGGGCTTGGGATGACGCTGAAGCAGTTCAAGAAGCTGCCCACCGAAAAGCAGGACGAGGTACACCGCGCTTGGTGCCGGCTGGTGAAGTCTTCGAACATGCCGCGGATGGCCGCCTAATGGCCGTCTATCGCGCTGGGAAGAAATGCCTGCGGGACTGGATCGTCGGCACCGATGACGCCGCCAAGGCAATCCACGTTTCGCTCCACCAGTTCCGTTTGCTTGTCGAAGAGGGCTTTATCCGGCCGACGGCGCGCAAGGGCTTCTATCGCCTTGGATGCCTCATAGACGGTCATGCGGAGGCTGTCAGGCTTGGTCGGATCAAAGCCCCGCATGAGCGTCCGCAGAACCGCGCCGTGCATCTAGCCGCTGTTGTGGGCCAACCAACGGTGCGCGATATCGCGGCATAAATTGCCCAGGTCCAATTGACCACCGATTATGCGCTCGTACCACAGGCTCGGATACCTGTAGCCGGCAGGTTGATAATCCACCTATCAACCTCAGACTCAAGCCATCTGACGCACGCTGGACCAAGCTGACGAGGTCGCGGGAAGGTGCCCGCGTCCATGTAACGATAGATCGTCGAGCTTCCAAGCGATGTGCGAACCATCACGTCTTTGAGGCGGAGCAAGCGGTCAGCTTTGCTCGTATCGATAATTCCAGCCATATCGTAAACTCCGTTAGCTCGCCGGTCTTCGGCACGAAGCGGAGGGTAGCCCGTTAGCTATGAACTAATATTCAAGCGAAGCAATGTGACGCCAACTCCTGCTCTGACAATTTGAAGGAATGATACGGACGCTGAAGATCATGCTAGATCGTAAGTAAGTCATCAGGTATGCGGGAAAATGCCAGTGATTTCCTATAGACACGAAAATTGGGGGCTTTTGATGCACCTGTGTTTCATTGACGAGAGCGGAACGCCGCCTTCGAAACCAGACGAAAGGCATCCTTACTTTACGCTTGGCGCCGTGATAATCAAAGACGCCGACTGGCATGGCATTTCCAACGCAGTCAGAGGATTCTGCACCAGGCACAAGCTGTTTGGAGAGCTGAAGTGGCGCTTTTTTTCTCCCCACAATTCCTCAGCTGAAAACCCGATGCTTGGGAAAAATGTTCAAGAGAGGAAAGCTTTGAGCTTGGAATTTGCGCGGCTTATCAGCGACAGCCCGCTAACGATAATTTCATGCGTGACGGATATCCAGGCTGCCTTCGATTACGCGTCGGTCACAAATCAGCAGGAATTATACCACTTCGCGTACAAGCCATTGACCGAGAGGTTCCAATACTTCCTACAAGATCAAAAGAGTCTTGGAATTGTTATCGCTGACCACCGCGGGCGTGATAGCGACCGACTGTTTCGAGCTCACCATGAAGCGCTTCTAGCAAAGAAGAGCAAAGCAGTGTCGATGTATGGTAATTTTCTAGAGGGCTTGTTTTTGCAGGACTCTTGTCATTCCGTCGGAATACAGCTGGCTGATTTCGTGGCCGGCGCCATACACCGTGCTTACTCAACGAAAGATGCTGAGTTGGCAACAATCCTGAAGCCTCGGTTCAGGAAAAAGTCTGACGGAACGATTCAGGGCCACGGGGTGGTTCATCACCCTCGAGACCGCTTCAATAACTCTTTGGTAAGAAAATAGACGCCGGGCTAGGCCGTAGCCTAGACGCCATAGATGTCAGGCTCCCGAGCGCATGGTTTATATAGCACTTGGCAGCGCTGATTCCCACGTTGTCAAGCGGAATGGTTTTCTAAACTTTATGCGAAAGTCATTAGAATGGTCCTGTGGAGACCACCCAATCCTGTCGCCCTGTCGGCGACCAAGCAGCATCCGCGCCGATACCGAGTGTCAGGCCGAACATCACTATTTCGCGATTTCGCACTTCTCCGAACAAGCTCATCTAACGAGAAATCCCGAAACGGCGCTGGCTTGCGCGAGAAAACTTTGCCGAACGGCAAGAGTTTAGCGGCATGCCCTCGCGAGGGAATGAGAGGTTTCGACCGGCGGCGCGGCCTTGTCTCGCAGGGATGGACCGTGCGAGCGGCGTTCTCCTCGCTCTCACGGCCCGCGCGAGCGATCCTATCGCCGGTTTGCGCCACGCGCGCAGCTTCTCGGAGGGTCTGGCCTACCGACAATGCAAAAGCCGCCGCCTCCTATTTCCAAATTCAGAGGCGACGGCCCGGCTTCCTTGCTTGCAAATTGGGGAAGCCACCAGCAAAGGCACCGCGGCGAACTTCTTCTGAACACAATCGCCGAATACACATCCACAATCGGCATTGCTGATGAGCACTGAAATCAATTCGCCGCTCGCAATCGCCGCGCTGCTTCACGCTTTTGTCCACGGATGTACTGGCACGAGTAGGTAAGCGATGATGAGGAAGGTCGGTGCGGTTTCGCCCGGCCTTTTTTGTTGGCCGGGTTCGTGCGACTGTGGCTTCTTCTGGTCACACTGCTAAGTCTGTAGGACTTGACCATCAACTGCCCCGCTACACGCATAAACGGCCAGTGGAGATCCATCAGGATCGGCTCTGCCATAACCCTGGGCAAATCAAGTGAGTACAAAAACCACCGCTGCAATGCTGCTTGCTGGAGCGTTGCTTGCCGCCGCGCCCGCGCTTGCCGGCGAGCAAATCTCCGGCCGCGCCTCGGTCCTCGATGGTAACACAATCGAAATCGATGGCACAAAGCTCAGGCTGGACGGCATCATCGCGCCTGAAAGCGCGCAGCAATGCAGAGGACGAAGCGGAGGCGACTATCCCTGCGGTGAAGAAGCGGCCTATGCGCTGGACCTCTATCTGTCCGAATCCGATCCCACCACCTGCGATGTCGTCGGGCGTGATCGGTATGACCGATCCCTCGCCAACTGCCTTCGTTCGGACGGAAGCAGTGTAAACGGATGGATGGTTGCCATGGGCTGGGCCGTGGATTGGCAGAGGGGTGAGGCCGGGCGCTTTACGGCAGAGCAGCAATCGGCGAAAAGCAGGCAACTTGGCGTTTGGCAAGGCCAATTTTCATTGCCGTGTGCCTCAGCCGCCCGGGGAGAAGATGTCGCCTTGGCTTGCCCTCGAACGGCCCCTTAGAAAGCCGCCTGCGGTTACCTTCTTACGGCTATCGCTTTTTTCTCTAAGATAACGCCCCTTGCTATCTGTTCAAAGGCAGTCCATGTTGCGCGCTTCAGCAGCCATCTTTTCGGGCGCTGCTGGGGAGGGTCGTGTTGGCCCTGGCCCCAAGTGAAAGGAGGACATCATGTCTTCCGAGAATTCCAAAACCTACATCAACAGCGAACAACTTCACGCAATCGAGCGCACTTTGAGCGACGCGGGATTTAACAAATCCTCGCCGCAGTTCGCCGGTTACGCTGCATTCCTTATTGCCAAGGTTGAAGGCAGTACGATCAAGCAGAGCGAGCTTGCGCAAACGCTTCAGCGTCATCATGGCGCAACTCAGTTTAAGTTGTGCCATGGCTTGGCGACACGATTTCACAAGTATGCAATACAGGGCCTCACAAACGTCAGGTGCACAATCCCGCTGACCAAAAACTGATGAGGTGCACCGGATGGGCTCTTAGCTAGCGCCATCGCAAATGGACAGTCGCGCAGTTCATTAGGTGTCCCAAAGTTCCTCAGTTGATCAAGACAACCGGAAAGCGGGCGTCTCGTTTTCAAAACGTATCGTCCGCTTTTCAGCATTGTGCACCGCTACCAAACCCCCACTAAAATCGTCTTGCGTCGACCCCGCAATTGAGGACAATCCTGAGCGCCGCAAAGTTCTCGGCGGAAGGCTTGGGAGTTAAGAATGCCAATCGGCTTTATCTTGGGGCAATTGTCTCGTGGCAAAGTAGACCTGGAAAAAAATGCCGCTTCGTTCGAGGCCAATGTCCGCCAGCTAAGGCACCTACTGTTCGAGCACAAGCTGCTTTCACCGGCCGCGCGCGAGGTGATGACGGAAGTCGAAGACGCGGCGCGCGTCATCCTCCGGCACCGGTACGAAATGGTCCTAACATCAGAAGATGTCGAAAGCTTCTACAACGCAATTGATCGGCTGAAAGTGACGCTCGACCGCTCCTAATCGGCTGGGTTGCCGGAGCTAGTGCAAGGTCGCGAAGCGGTTCAGTGTGCGCGTGATCTGTTCATCGCGGTAGGGCTTGGCGAAAAAGGCGCTCCCCAATGGCATGGGAGCATCTGCTGGTGATGCGTCTCCTGAGACAATGATGATTTGCACGCAAGGATATCGTTCGCTGACAAACCGCGCCAGTTGCAAGCCATTCGTGTTGCCGGGCATCCTGACATCCGTGAACAGGATTGAGATATCGGCTCTGTTCTCCAAGACCTGCAGAGCTTCATCCCCGCTTTTTGCTTCTAAAGCTGTGAAGCCCGCGGCTTCAACGAGGTCTACCGCAAGCAAACGTTGAAAAACATCGTCCTCGACGACCAGGACCACAATCTTATTCCCCACCGGATTTTCCCTTCGATCAAAACGGAGAAAAGGCTGGTTCCCGGTAGTCTGAGAGGGCCCTATAGTCGGAACCGCGTCACTGGCGTTTAGTTCCTGAGGCTGTCGAAGATTTTCGCCTTCACTGAACTGGCCCGAAGATATCGGGGGAGTTCGGCCAACGAGGCAATCCGATATCGTCGGGATGGCCACCGGAACCCTGAGTTTTCAGGGCGCGTTTGAAAAACAATCAACGGAAATCAAAGCAGCGGGTAGGGCGCTGGATCATCCATTGGCCTTGTCGGTGCCGCGGGCTGCAATCTGACCGGCAACTCGTTTCCGATACCATTCGTCGAAGGCAACCATCTCAATCGTGATGTATTCGAGCGGCAGCTTGCGAGTTGCCCGGAAGACGGCGAACGATGCAGTGTCTAAGTCAAACGTTATCTCGGCAGGAATCTTTTCAACGTCCGTCTGATGCTTCAGCCAGTTTCGTTCGAGGTTGACTATCTCCGTCCATTTGTAGGGCGGCGGCACCTCTTGGGTCGGGTTCTTCAAAAGCTGTGTCGTAACCTCGATGTCAGGATCGCCCGGCAGCATCCCTTCCGCAGCGCCCGCCAGCGTTATCGCCGCATCGTAATCCCCGGCATGGAGAGCACCCAGGGCGAAGTACGTTTGCCGAGCGGCACCTTGAGCTTTTGTCAGATGCAAGGGCCTGTCGAGGGGTTCGAATGGCGGAAGGTCGAAAGGCGCGTCGCCCGTCATTCGTCGTCAGCCTTCTTCGCCAAGCGAACACCAGGGCCGCCGTCGACCAGCACGCCGCTTTCGAGGAAGACGACGCCGGCCGCCTCAAGAGCAGATTTCAATGCGTCCACCGTTCGTTCCTGTGCCGCCAGGTCTCCCGGCTGTGTTTCGAGGCGTTTTATAGAGGGCAACGACACCCCAGAATGTGTTGCGAGGTCTTTTTGCTCCCAACGGAGGAGGGACCGAGCTGCGCGCACTTGCTCGCTGGTAATCATAAACAATTCCCTAATATGATACCTGAGGTATTGACGATGCTCTGAGTATCAGATAATACTCTAAGCATCAGTTAACGCAAGTGGATGAAGTCACCATGTCGAACCTCACCGTTCCGGCAACCGCCGAAGGCATGCCCAAATTCGACCGCGCCGCAGTCATGCGTCTGGCTTGGGAAATCTATCGCAAGCGTTTCGGTGGCGAAAATCGCGATGCCGCAAGCCGCCGTTGGGCCTTCTCGCTCTCGCTCAAGTCCGCATGGATGACGGTAAAGTGGGAGGCCAAGGAAGCGGCCAAGAGCGCCGAGCAGAAGCGCGCCAGCGAGATTGAAGCGCTCCGGTTGGAGGTGCTGCGGATCGAAGCCACGCCCTTCCGTATGCGTCTCGACAACGACCGCTACGACCGCCTTCAGCAGCAGATTTCCGCCCTCCAGCGGGCGGCATAACGAACGCGCCGTAGAGCGCCGATAACAATCGTGAAAACATGGAGACAATCATGCCGAACGCTGTTCCGGCAGCAGGCCACCGTTTGCCTGCTCCTTCCTCCCTTATCTGCTACCAGACACTTCCGCCGGGATGCATCGCCTTCTTGGTCAAGGATGACTACAGCGCGCCTTACATACGGGCAGGCGAATGGGTTGTCGTCGACACGACCGACCGCACCGCCCGCGTCGGCGACGTTTACGTCATCCATTGGGATAGCGGAGGCCGCAACCTCTGCCAGGCCCGGCATAGTTCGAAGATGTGGCAACCGGACGGGAAAACGCCATGCTGGCATGTCGGCTCTCTGAAGACTTCCAGCAAGGAAGAATTCGATGCATGGCTGAAGCAGACCGAAGAAGCCCGAGCCCACGGAGCGATTCCGACTTGGCGTGGCGGTTGGACGGAAGGCCCGCTGAACCTCGATCACCTCGAAAGCAAGCTCGTGGGCGCGGTAATCGGTCTCTATCAGCCGACGTTCGACAGCCCCCTGAGGATTGCTGGATAGGGAGACCGTGCATGGAAATGGCCGCGCGGTCATTCCATCGCGGCCCTGCTGTCGCCTCCGCCCTGAGGCAGCAAAACGAACCCGCGCCACTGTAGGCGCAATCAAACTCTAATCAAACTTTGAGGACACCCCCATGACGCCGAACCCCGTTCCGGCCGCTGGCGAAGCCATGCCGAAAATCAGAGCGACCGATGAACAGGTCGCAGATGCGATGCGAACCTTAGACAGTTCAATCCATGCCTTGGTGCATATGACCGATATCACGGCGGAGGCCTACGACCGGCTTTTTGCCCCGGTGAGGGACATCGCATCGGATGCCACGGACTATAAAGTTTTCCGACTGACGGCCCATGAGTTTGAGCAATTCGGATTTCTGCTCAATGACGTCGCTAACCGCTGCGCTAGGCTGAGAGAGGCCTACAGTGCGGCGTACTACGGGGAGCAAATCCAATGACCCGCGCCCCTGACCACGTCCTACAACTCAACGACATCGACGATATCCTGGCCAGCGTCCAGTACCTGGGCGATGCCCTGTACATGGCCTCCGCCGATAGCTGCTTCAGCGGGGATGCTCGCAACGTGGCTCAAACGCTCGCCGATGCCATGAATGCAAAGGTCTCGACTGTCCGCGAACTTCTGGAAGAAATGAAGGGGCGGCGGTCATGACCAACCCTAGCACACGCGTTCGCCCGCTCGTCGCCTCCCAGGTCGCCACAGCAAAGCTTCTGACGATCCAGATCGAAGTTGCCGCCAGGCGCCTTGCGCGGCTGATGGACGAACTGCACGGCGAGGAATTCAAATTCAGTATTAACCACGTCGCCGGGGCTGAGTTCATCCTCATCAGCGTTGGCATGTACGAGGGAGGGTCGAGCCGTGGCTGATACAGTCGAAAGGGCAGGGCGCCAGCGGGAAAAATGCGGTGCCGCCACCATAACCAAATCCCATACCGATGCCGTATATGACGCCGTCGAAATGATGCGGCTGGCTTCTGACATTCTGCTTGATGGCAACCTGAGCGAAAAGGAATGCCATCGACTTTCCTGGCTCCTCGGCGGCCACGCGCGCCGGCTCTCGAATATCATCGAGACCATGGAGCATGTTGAGGAATACCAGCCGCAATGCCCGTCCGACCTCCTATCGATCAGTGACGAAGTCGAAGCGCTGGAGGCTCGCTTGGCCTCTATCAGGCGCGATGCGGAGCGGCCGGCATGAAGAACGCCCCGAAACGTGAAACGCGCCCTGATATGGCCCCAGAAGGCGGGAAGGGCGTCCACGGCACAGAACGGGGGATGGCGATGCTGTTATCCTCCATACGCTCTGTCGAAGGCGCGGTCTCGGAAATTGAGGCCGCTGCCGAATATCTTGCCGACCTGTTGCGCGCCGCCCATGGCGGCACCTGGAACACCAGCATAAACCACAACACCTGTTTCGTCGTCGTGTCGCGCGACCTCGATTGACGCTGAGCCCGGTTGAGCACCACCCCAGGCAATCGCAGAACACCACCTTTTCAGGACTGGAGAACCATCATGCAGCGTCAAACTTTGACGAACGGCGAAGCTATGCCGAAAATCAGCAACGCTCTTGCCGGTATCAGCTTCGCCGGTAGCAGCACGCCAATAGCCACCACCACCCATCCCGCCGACGCGCTGTCGTTCGTTCGCCGCCGGCAGGAGAGCGGACATATCGACTGGTGGGCCGTCGAGGACGGATCGAATTTCCGCGCCGATTTCGCCATGGGCGAGAGCATGGGCCAGGAATACCTCGACTTCATCGGGCGATATCCTACCTATGGGCATTGCCTGCTGCTCGGGCATATCGTCGCCGGCATGGCCCACACCATCGACGAGCGCGGCCGGCTCGGCGCATCGGCAACCGGCTTCCTTCGCGTCGTCAACGAACACGCGATGGCATCGGCCACCATCCTTTCGATGCCGGAATTGTCGAGCGCGAAAGCGGCACTCAGCATGGGCGTGTAGCGCGATGGTCTTGCCCTATCCCCGCCTATTGCTGGCAATTGGCCTGCTTCACGCCGCCCGAGGTTTATTGTTCCTGTCGCGCGGTCTGCGGATCGTGGCGACGGCAATCTATGACGTCTGATTGGAGCGTTGCCCCCCGGTGCGACTGAAAAGCCCCTGCCGTTACCCTCGTATCAGCAGCAGGGGCTTCACCATCGGCGTCAAGCACGAACACCGACGCAGTGAGGCATATTGGACCGGGTGCCGCTTCTCAATCAACTTTGACATGTTGATTCTCTCGGCCAGAAAGTAGGCTGCGTTTCTATTCGAGGTCCGGTATCTCGCCGGCCTGAAACAGCACAACCGGCGGCCCATATTCTCCGATCATCGGATCGGCCTCCCGGCTCCAGGCGACAACGCCGGCATATTTATCGGCCATCATCCGGGCCTCGCGTTTTGCTCGCTCCTCCGTGTCCACCTGGCGCGGATCGAAGGCCGGCACCAAATCCCCGTCATCGTTCTTGTTGAACGCTGCCAGTACGATCAGCTTGCCTTTGCTTGTCATGAACCTTCTCCCAAAAGGTGAGCACGCGCTCTTTGCGCTGCCGGATAATTCAGGCCGACGACAGCACAATTCAAGTAGGTGTTTCCGCTTGGCGAACCCTACTCGGCAAAGGCTCCCCAAGAGGCTGCAGGATTTGGATATTTGCCGGTTTTGTTATAGTGTAACGCCGACGATTTTGAAAAAGAATTGGCAGGATATCAAGATGCACGGCGGCAAGAGACAACGAGCAGGAAGGCCACCAGGCTCCCGGAACAAGGCGACGATTGATCGCCAGCGGGAGGTTGAGGAGAGCGGCGTCACGCCTTTGAATTTCCTCCTCAGCGTCATGCGAGACGAGGACGCTGACATGGATAGGCGGATGGATGCGGCAAAAGCTGTCGCGCCCTATGTGCATCCGAAGCTCTCCTCCATCCAGCATGGCGGCAACATCGGTTACCTTTCCCACGAAGAAGCTCTGGATCAATTGGACCATGCACGACAGCAACGACGATAACCGCGGCCGCTTCCCGGCTGGCAAATCTGGAAACCCCACCGGCAGGCCCAAGGGTGCCCGCAGCAAGCTTGGGGAGGACTTTCTGGCTGACATGTACGCCGATTGGCAGGATCACGGCCGGGCAGTTATTGAGCGTGTCCGCGAGACCAAGCCGGAGCAATATCTGAAGGTGGTGGCCTCGCTCCTGCCCAAGGACATCAATCTGAACGTCGAGAACTATCAGGAATGGACCGATGACCAGCTTATGGCGCGCATCCTCGACCTGAACAAACAGATTGGGTTCGCCCCCCTGGCTAACAAGAAGCATTGAGGTGACGATGGGAAGACCTTCAGCATATAGCGGCGACATTGCCGCCATCATCTGCGAGCGGATTGCGGATGGGAACAGCCTCCGCACGATTTGCGCCGAGGACGGGATGCCGAACAAGGCTACCGTGTTGAGGTGGATTTCCAGCAACGATGCGTTTCGCGACCAATACGCGCGCGCGAGGGAAGCTCAGGCGGACGCGCTCTTCGACGAAATCCTCGCCATTGCAGACGCGCCCTTGATCGGGGAGAAGATCAAAATCGACAAAGACGGCAACAAAGAAATCACCCGTGGCGACATGATCGAGCATCGCCGGCTTCAGGTGGACACACGCAAATGGATGGCGTCTAAACTCCTCTCGAAGAAGTACGGCGACAAGCAGCAGCTTGAGCATTCCGGCGTTGATGGTGCGCCGCTCGTGCCGATCATCAATCTTTCGCTCAGTGGAGCAAAGCCCACGACCTGATAATACAGGTGGAAACAGGTTTGGCGCTTATAGGCCTTCTTTAAGCTTTCGCTGCTGCAATGGGGCTTATGACCAAGCGCCCCCGGAAGCCTTCGAAGCCCCTCCTGTCGCCAGATACCCAGGCATTGCAGAGCCGGCCGGTTCGCAAGCGCGATCCGAGGCAGCCGCGCCTTGCCCTCGACCCGATGCCAGACCGCATTGAGCCATGCCTAGCGTTGCTCAAGAGCAAGCCGCCCAAGGGACCGGAATGGGCTTTCGAGGTCAAATGGGATGGCTATCGCCTCGCTATCCATGTCGAGCCGAATGGCGTTCGCATCCTCACCCGTGGCGGCAGTGATTGGACATCGCGTTTCCCGGCCATCGCAGAAGCCGCCCGCCAGATCGGCACCACGGCTATTCTCGACGGTGAGGCGGTCGTTCTTGACGATGAAGGCCGGCCTAGCTTCAGCGCCTTGCAGAAGGCTCTCGGTGGCCGTGGCGGCAAACGCAGCGCCGATGAGGCAATCCTGTACGCTTTCGATATCCTCTATTTCGACGGCCACGACCTGACGCGCATGGACCTGCAGGAGCGCCGGCACATCTTGGAACCGCTGTTCGGCAGCGAAGGAAAAATCCGCCTATCGGAAGAGATTGAAGCCGATGGCGCTGAATTCCTTGCCAGCGCCTGCGCTCTCGGCTTGGAAGGCATCATTGCCAAGCACCGGCACCGGCCGTACTCGCCGGGCCGCACTGGCGACTGGCTAAAGATCAAGTGCGTCCAGAGCGAGAGCTTTATGATTGTCGGCTATGAGCCGTCATCGGTGGCCTATGGCGGTATCGGCAGCCTGTTGCTCGCCGCCTATTATGGCACGGCCTGGCAGTATGTCGGATCGGTCGGAACGGGCTTCGGTGCCGATGAGGCCCTGGAGTTGCGCGCAACGCTCGACACGCTGAAGACGAAACGGCCGGCCGTCGATGTCAAAGGCAAGGGCATCGTCTTCGTGCAGCCGACGCTCATTGCGGAAATCGAATTCCGGGGCTGGACGGATGAGCAGAAACTCCGCCACGCCTCTTACAAAGGATTGCGCGACGTGCAAGACAATGCTGCCGTGTTCAAGATGCCGGAGGGGGAACTGTCTTAATGGAAACGCCCGAGATGGATCGATTGTTATGGCCCGCAGACCTCGTCAGCCTGAATGCCTAGCATATGGCATAACACCACGGTTAATCTCGCCTCAGGCCGCGGCATCCTATTGTGGCATGTCCGATGACGATTTCGTCAACTTTTATCGGGGGCGCTCTATCCGTTCCAGATCAGGCAAAGTGCTCTATGACATCCGTTTACTCGACGACTGGCTTGATCAGCTAGGAAGGCGAGGTACGCACGCTGCGGACCCGGCCAAATTGCTTGAGAATTTGGGACGGGGCAATCGATAGTACAGTGGCCACTTCGGTTGGTAATAGGAATTAATAGACTCGCCTTCTGCGGGAAAAACCGGTCTTATCGGTTCAGTCGACGGGGGGAAGGAATGATTCAGAACAGCTTGACAACCTCGGCAGCCAGCTTGATGGCGATTGAGGCGGTAACCGTATTGCCTGGCGCAACACCGTTTAAGGAAGAAGTGGCCGGAAACTTTAATGACACGTTTCGCGGGCAGGTCCTAACTCGAGGCGGGGAAACACGGTTTGCCATAATAAAAGACCTGTATTCAAAGGAGCTTGCCAACGAACTTCTTGTCGCCGTGATTGGAAGGGCGCTGGGGTTAGCGATGCCGGACAGCTATCTTGGCTTAGCGGAAGCAGACGTTCTAACTTTAACCAAAGGTCCTCAGATGGCAGGCGGGCGTTTGGTTTTCGTCAGTTGCGACGTTGGGTTCCCGAATCTTTTCACCAAGCTCAACAACAAAATTTTTCAAAAAGCTGCTCTTCGAAAAATTGTCGAGATTCTATGTAAGAACAATCTTAGCGCGCTGTACGAATTCGACACCTGGAGCGCGAACATTGATCGTCACCCCGGTAACCTTCTGTTGGGCGGCGATGGCAAAATTTGGTTGATTGATCACGGCTGGTGCTTTACCGGACCGACTTGGGAAGCGGCTGATTTAGCGCCATCGGAAGCCTATCCGAACAAGTTGGATTTGTGGGTCGCTCCTAACTTAAGCGATGAGGAAATTGCTACCGTCTCTGCTTCTGTTGGCATTTTATCCGAACAACTGCGTGCCTTGGACCTGCCTCGCGCTGCAGAATTGAGTTTTGCGCGAAGCCTTTTGAGTTCTGGTGACCTAAATGCACTTCTGCAGTTTCTCGTTGACCGACTGGACGCCACGCCACGGATTACCGCTAACTCATTAGGGAGGCTCATTTGATTATGTTTGACCGGAGCATGTTCCCTAGCAGAGCTGGCTTGATTCCCGCGCGACGGGCTCCTCTCTATTTTCGGCCGATAAATGGGTCGAATGAACAACTCGTCGTCGGTGTCCTTGTCTTGGGACCGCAGGGTATTCACCTGGAAAGGGCAAATCGCTTGGACCGGCTCGTCTGCTTTTATGGTAACTCTTCAGTTGGGGTAATTTCCGCTATCGAACTCAGCCTTGATGATCTTGAGGACAGTTTTGACGAGCTTGAGAGCGATGGCTTCAAGAGCTTCCGTCCTCTATCATCAGGATTGTGGATCGGTGAATTGGAGCCCGCCGAAGGCGCAAGCCTTAAAAGTATTGGGGCAGCATGGATGAGAAGCATGTCGTCCTTGTACGCAGAGGATTCGACGGCGCTCGTCGTAGAGGCGGCGAGCAGCGTCCTCCAAACCGTGAATGTTGATGAGCCCGCTCAATCGCGCCTGGGCAATCTGTTGCTGAGCTACATTGAAAAACGGAATCCAGTGGTCGCGAGCGCTTTCAGTTCGGATATTCGCAACCAAAGGCGGGCAAATCGTGCTCACGGGGTAATCATTGATTTTTCGGGGCACAAAGTGGTCGCAAACTTCGGGGTCATATCAGTATCCCAATATACGCGATCTATCGACTCAATTAAGCGGCGTATGTGGGACCTGAAAGTTTCAGAGAACCGCGAAAGCTCCGCCTTGTTGCGACGGAATCATGAACTGCTCGCTCAGCACCCGGCGTTTGATGACCCGCAGCTCACGATAAAACAGGCAGACAAAGTGATGGACGGCCTGAAAGAGCTCGAAACGGAAGCGGATCAGCTCGAAATTCGCTTCATGCCGATGACGACCGTGCAAGCAATTGGCGATCATATCCTGGATCTCGAGGCTGCGTAGACTTCTGAGCTACGCCTTCTGTTTATTGCCCTTCGGTCTGACTTAGGGGAGGATGATTGTGGAGTATAACCGAGCGGAAGTGCGAAGAGCCGTGTTAAAAGCCTGCGACGCTCTGTTGTTTCATTCGCCTCTCAACCCGAGAAACACGGTAGAAAAGACCGTGCTGCGAAAGCTACTGAATGAACTAGTCTGGCGCTATACTGAGGCTCATGAATTCCGAGGCAAATACCGGGGATGCGCTTGGTGGTCGGTCGAGGCTTTAGGGCTTTATGACACCCCTAAATCGGATTGGCGGAAGGGCGTGGCTTTAGAACATGTCATTGGTCGCAAGGAGCTAATCGACGCGCTTTTGAAGGCGTCGTCGATTGACGAGGTTTCGGCTGTTTTGGAGCGAGGCGAAACATGTGTGCTTTTACGAGAGCAACATAAACATTTGCCAAAGGGACAAGGATGGGAGCGATATGCGAACCTGCGGATCGTTCCCGGCCCGCTAGTCCGCGAGCACCAGCGCCGCTCAGGATTGCCAAGTTCCACTAACAGAACAAGCGAAGAACGGGTTGCTACCATTCTGCTACCCAACTCGGTAGCACACCCGATCAAAGACGGGGACGGCTTAACACCGTCGCCCGCCAAATCCCATTAAATCTCGGTAGTTCTCGGTATTGGCCAGTACAGGCCGGGATGGCGGAAACCGAATTTCAAGACCGGTTCCTTAAACCACTCGGACACTCTTCCTGCTCGACAGCAAGGCTGATGTCGGCTTTACAGTGTTTCGGCCTGAAACGTCAATCGAAACGATGGATGCCGGTTCGCGGAATTGTGTGCGGGCAGGGAAGGCGAGGGGCTTGCAATTGGGGGCTTGGGAGCTACCTTCCGGACATGCGAGCTTGGGTTTCGATTCTGATGGTTCTTGCTTGGTTGGGCTACGGCTTGATGCCGGCCCTGGCCGGGCAGACGCGTCAGGTGATCATGCTCTCTGACACCGGCGCACAGCAGGCGATGGGGATGATCGCCCATGAAACTCATCGGGCTGGCACCGCCCGGGCGATGCCGGTGGGCGGGTGTGATCATTGTCCTGGCATGAGCCATGCGGCATCCTGCCCGGGCTGTCTGGCGACTTTGCCGGATATGCCGACATCGGACCTTACAATCCTGTTCCGCTATCCGGCGCCGTGGCGTGGCGAGCGGTTGACGGCGTTAGCGCCTGTGCCACCGACGCCGCCTCCACGCGGCTG
>NZ_WXZP01000001.1:0-9137 GCF_011319365.1 Rhizobium flavescens | reverse complement strand
GATGACGGATCCTCATCATGACCAGCCGGAGCGGGCGGACGCCTCCGCCGCGCTAGAAGCCGCCGACCTCTGGCGCTGCGATCTGGTGACGCGTAGCGGGCTCGTGCTGCGCATTCGCCCGGTCCGCCCCGAGGACGAGGCGGCGCTCGGCGATTTCTTCGCCCGTCTGGCGCCCGCGGACCTGCGCTTCCGTTTCCTCGGCGGCGTGCGCGAGGTGAGCCATGAGCGCCTCGTCGCGATGACGCGGGTCGATCACCGCGCGACCGAGCACTTCCTCGCCTTCGCCGAGGACAGCGGGACCATCATCGCGGCGGCGATGGTCGCCTGCGACCCGTCGACGAAAAAGGCCGAGGTGGCGATCTCGGTACGCGCGGAGGACAAGCACAAGGGCGTCGCCTGGGAAATGCTGCGCCATGCGGCCCGCTACGCGCAGGCTCGCGGCGCCGAGGCGCTGGAATCGCTGGAAAGCCGCGAGAACCGCGAGGCCATCGAGCTGGAACGCGAACAGGGCTTCCTCGCCGTTCCCTATCCCGACGATCCGACGCTCATCCTGATCCGCAAGGACCTCCGCCTCACCTGAGCCGGGCCTTGCGGCTCACAGCTCGAATTCCTGGTCGAGACGTGGCACCACGCTTTCCCACCCGAGCTCCCGCCCGATGCGGATGCGCAGCGCCTCTGAGGCTTCCGGCTCACCGTGCACGATGAAGACCTTGCGCGGCGGGCGCGGGCAGGTGGAGAGCCAGCGCATCAGCTCGCCGGCATCGGCATGGGCCGAGAGCATGTCGAGATGCGCCACCTCCGCATTGACCGGCACCCAGGAGCCGTGGATCTTCAGTTCCCTCGCCCCGTCCTGAAGCGCGCGCCCGCGCGTGCCCGCGGCCTGGAAGCCGGCGAGCAGGATCGTGTTGCGCGCATCGGGCGCAAAGGCTTTCAGATGATGCAGCACGCGCCCGCCCGTCGCCATGCCAGAGGCGGAGATGACGATCTTGGGGAAGCGGCTGGCGCTGATCGCCTTCGACGCCTCGACGTCTCCGGTGCAGCGGGCGATGGAGAAGACGTCCCTGCAGGTCTTCGTGTCGAGGCGGTGGTCCGGCAGGTGCCGACCCATGAGCCCGGTCGCCTCGATGGCCATGGGACTGTCGAGGAACAGCGGGATCTCGCCGAGATGCCCCGCCCGCTTCAGCTTCCAAAAATAGTAGAGCAGTTCCTGCGCGCGGCCGACCGCAAAGGCCGGGATGACGAGCGTACCGCCGCGCGCGATGGTCCGCTCGGCGACCACCCGCAGCGCCTCGGCCGGGTCGCTCCTGTCGTGGATGCGGTTGCCGTAGGTGGATTCGACGAGGATATAGTCGGCCTCCACGGTAGGGGCGGGATCGCGCATCAGCGGATCGCCGTAGCGGCCGATATCGCCGGAAAAGACGATATTTCGGTCACCCCACTCCAGTTCCACCCATGCCGCGCCGAGAATATGGCCGGCGGGATGGAAGCGGAACGACGCATCCCCGCCAAGCCGCACTCTCTGACCGAACTCGGCGGTCGAGAAATGCTCCACCGCCCGCTGCGCATCCCCGACGCCATAGAGCGGCAAAGCCGGCTGGTGCCGCGACAGCTTGTGCCGGTTGAGGAATTCGGCGTCCTTCTCCTGAAGATGGCCGCTGTCCATCAGGATCAGTTCGGCGACGTCGCGAGTGGCGGGCGTCGCATGGACCTTGCCGCGATAACCCTCGCGCACGAGGCGCGGCAGGTATCCGCAATGGTCGAGATGTGCATGGGTGAGGATCACCGCGTCGATGTCGCGCGGCGCCACCGTCAAGGGCGCCCAGTTGAGCTCGCGCAGGTTCTTCAGGCCCTGGAACAGGCCGCAATCGACAAGGATACGGTGCTCGCCGAGACGGAGGAGATGCTTGGAGCCGGTGACGGTCCCGGCACCGCCGAGCGATTTCAATGACAGCATGTCCTGCCTCCCCTTCCCCGATGTGCTCCTCGATCCGCTAAGGCGCTTCCGGCCGCGGATAGGGCCACTTCCAGTCGCGGATCTCGGGCATGTCCTCGCCGTGCTCGCGCACATAGGCATGGTGCGCGTCAAGCTTCGCCTCCAGCGCGGCGATGAGGCCGGGCCGGCGCGCGGCAAGGGCCGGCAGGCGCTCTATGGCCTCCATGGCAAGATGGTAGCGGTCGAGCCGGTTCATCACGGCCATATCGAAGGGCGTGGTCGTCGTGCCCTCCTCGATGAAGCCCCTGACGTGGAAATTCGGATGGTTGGTGCGTTTGTAGACCAGCCGGTGGATGAGATAGGGATAGCCGTGATGGGCGAAGACCACGGGCCGGTCGCGGGTGAAAATCCGGTCGAAGGCCGCATCGTCGATGCCGTGCGGGTGATGCTGCGGCGATTGCAGCGCCATCAGGTCCACGACGTTGACGACGCGGATGCGAAGGCCGGGCACCGCCTGGCGGAGCAGGTCGACCGCCGCGAGCGTCTCCATGGTCGGCACGTCGCCGGCCGCCGCCATCACTACGTCGGGTTCGAGCCCGCCTTCCGTGCCCGCCCAGTCCCAGATGCCGAGCCCGGCCTCGCAATGGCGGGTAGCCTCGTCCATCGCCAGCCATTGCGGCGCCGGCTGCTTGCCGGCCACGATGACGTTGATGCGGTTCCATGTCCGCAGGCAATGGTCGCCGACCCATAGCAGCGTGTTGGCGTCCGGCGGCAGGTAGACGCGCACGATATCCGCCCCCTTGTTGGCGACGAGGTCGATGAAGCCGGGGTCCTGATGGGAAAAGCCATTGTGGTCCTGCCGCCAGACATGGGAGGTGAGCAGGTAATTGAGCGAGGAGACGGGGCTGCGCCAGGGCAGCTCGCGCGCCACCTTCAGCCATTTCGCATGCTGGTTGAACATCGAATCGACGATGTGGATGAAGGCCTCGTAGCAGGAGAAGAAGCCGTGCCGGCCGGTAAGCAGATAACCCTCCAGCCAACCCTGGCACAGATGCTCGCTGAGCACTTCCATGACGCGGCCTTCCGGCGCGAGGTGGTCGTCCGTCTGCAGCGTCTTGGCCATCCACACCCGGTCCGTCGCCTCGAAGACGCTGGAGAGCCGGTTGGAGGCCGTCTCGTCCGGCCCGAAGACGCGGAAGTTGCGATCCGCCGCGTTCAGCCGGATCACGTCGCGCAGGTAGTCGCCGAGGATCTTCGTCGCCTGTGCCTCGACCGCGCCGGGCCGCTCCACGGCGACCGCATAGGCGCCGATATCGGGCGTGCGCAGCTCCTTGCGAAGGACGCCGCCATTGGCGTGCGGACTGGCGCCCATGCGGCGCGCGCCCGTGGGTGCCAGCGCCCGCAGCTCCGGCTTCAGGCGGCCATCCGCATCGAAGAGGTCTTCGGGATCGTAGCTGCGCATCCAGGCTTCGAGGATGTCGCGGTGGGCGGCGTTGGTGCGGCACTCGGAGACGGGCACCTGATGGGAGCGCCAATGGTTTTCCACCATCTTGCCGTCCACCTCCTTCGGCCCCGTCCAGCCCTTGGGGCTGCGCAGCACGATCATCGGCCAGCGCGGCCGGCGGGCGGGCTCGTCCTTCACCGCGGCGCGGATGGCCGCGATGCGGTCGAAGGCGGCGTCGAGCGCGGCCGCCATGGCCCTGTGCATCGCCTGCGGCTCATGCCCCTCCACGAAGATCGGGTCGTAGCCGTAGCCGGTGAAGAGATGGGCCAGCTCCTCGTCCGGCAGGCGCGCCAGCACGGTCGGGTTGGCGATCTTGTAGCCGTTGAGATGGAGGATCGGCAGCACCGTGCCGTCGCTGACGGGGCTGAGGAACTTGTTGGAATGCCAGGCGGCGGCGAGCGGGCCGGTCTCGGCCTCGCCATCCCCCACCACGCAGGCGACGACGAGGCCCGGATTGTCGAAGGCCGCGCCATAGGCATGCACCAGCGCATAGCCGAGTTCGCCGCCCTCATGGATGGAGCCGGGCGTTTCGGGGGCCGCGTGGCTCGGAATGCCGCCGGGGAAGGAGAACTGCCGGAACAGCGCCTTCAGCCCCGCCTCATCCTCGCCGATCTCGGGATAGACCTGCGAATAGGTGCCTTCCAGATAGGTATTGGCCACCATGCCCGGCCCGCCGTGGCCGGGGCCGCAGATATAGAGGACATCGGCGTCGCGCGCCCGGATGATGCGGTTGAGATGGGCATAGATGAAGTTGAGGCCCGGCGTCGTGCCCCAGTGGCCGAGAAGGCGCGGCTTCACATGCTCCGCCTTCAAAGGCTCGCGGAGCAGCGGATTGTCCATCAGGTAGATCTGGCCCACCGAAAGATAGTTGGCCGCCCGCCAGTAGCGGTCGATCAGCGCGAGGTCTTCGAGGTCAGGATCATTCGCCATGCATTCTCTCCCTGCGGCCGGATCGAAAAGGCCGACGTTCGCATTCGAGGAGATTGCGCAAATAGGCCTAATGGTCCCTGAGCAACCACGACGCCGCGTCCGACCAAGGCCGATACAAGGTCATGCGGAGCGAACTCCTGTCTTCCGTCCGATATGGTCTCACCCTAGACGTTTTCGCGCAATGGATCTTGATTTAGCTCAACGAACGGCGAGACTCGCCAAAACGTCCTCTGTCCAAGCGCGCCGCCTTACCCCGTTTGATGGCAAACTGACGTTGACTCAACATCGGAGCAATCACCGACGGCAATCGATGCTCGCCCGAATCACAGTCTACACGGAAGGCGGTCGATCACCGTCTTTGAGGAGGCGTCTTACGGCCTCGCCATCCAAAGCCTGCGCATCGAACAGCGCGTTGGTGAGCGCATCAAGCTTATCGCGGTTCTCATTGACAATCTCGACCGCCCTCGCAAATGCCTTTTCCAAGCGCGCATGGATGCGGGCTGCGAGATCGGGATTAGCATCGAGCACGGCGGTCGGGTCCTTATCATCGCGGTAGAGCAGCGGCTGGGTCGCCCCGAAGCCGAGGGACCGCTCCATGGCGAGCGCCATCTTCGTGGCCCGCGCCAGATCGCTGTCGTCGGAGCCACCCGATCCGGCGGACACCTTGCCGACCACGATCTGCTCGGCGGCACGTCCGGCCATGAGCATGGCGAGCATGTCCTCACGGTAGCCCAGCGTATCGCTGCCGGATGCGGTGAACTCGAGCTGGCTGTAGCCGCCGCCTCCGGGCGCATCGATGTTGAGCCCATGGATCGGCCCCAACCTCAACGCATGATGTACGACTGCGTGACCAGACTCATGGATGGCGAAGCGCCAGCGCAAATCATACGGCACCTGCGGCCGATCCATCCGGATGCCGTCCTCGAGATCTTCATACCGGATCGTCCGTTTTTCACGCCGTGCCTTCAGCCGAGCCTGGCGCACGATGCGTTCGATATCGGCGCCGGTGAGGCCCATCGCCCTTGTTGCCAGCCGCCTCAGAAGGGACACGGCCGCTTCAGGCGTACCCGGTTCAATGTGCTTCGATGTCATTGTCATGTCGCGGCTCCTTCCCAAGCTTCCCTCAAGGTATGTTCGTCGCTGTCCCGATCGGCTTGGATGTTGGGTGCTGCTGCCTCGTCGGCATTCATCCCCGCGGCCTCGGAACCCGCCTCACCGGCCCTGGTCTCCTCCGACGTCCTTCCGTCAACCAGCGATGCGAGATCATCGCCGAGATGGTGAGCGAAGATTTCCGTGAGCGTGGCGATATCCGGCAAGGGGATCTCGATATGCGTCTCAAGCCGCCCGGAGCGTTTCAGCGCATCGTCGATCTCCTGCGGCCTGTTCGTCGCGCCGACGATGATCACGCCCTCGCTCTTAACCGCCCCGTCCAACAGCTCGAGCGCCTTGTTGACGACCGTGTTCCAATAGTCGGCATACTCCCGCTCGGCCGGCTGCCGCTTGCCGATGCCATCGATCTCATCGATGAACAGGATGGCGGGCGCTAGCGCGCGGGCCTCTACGAAGGTTTTGGCCATCCTGGCGATGACGTCGTTCAGATACCCGCCCTGCAGCCAGGTCGAGACTGACGTGACGACCAGCGGGATCTGCAGGCTGTTGCAAAGCGCCCGAGCAAAGGTCGTCTTGCCGGTCCCGGGCGGTCCATGGAGCAGAAGCTTGGTGCTCATCTCCGACCAGGCGAGAGACCCTGCCCGGTGATCGGCCAGATCAGCCTTCAGATCCAGCGCCCAGGTCTTGGCCTTGCCGTAACCGGAGAGCATCTCGACCGCGAGCGACGGATGATCGTTTTCCCCCGGTCCCCATGGCTCCGGCTGGATGACCTCGGAGCCCGACGGCTTGTCGCGCTTCCATCCGCCGCCGCTGTCTTTTCCGGATGAGGATTTCTCCGACGATTTCGCATCCTGTTTCGGCTTCGACGATTTGCCCGTACCTCTGGATGCCGGTTCGTCGTCGTCATCATCGTCATCATCCCGAGCGGCAACACGATTGCGCTCGGTGAGAGATGCCAGCACGGCAATGACCTGGGATGCGCTGCGACCCGGCCGGAAGGCCAGCACGACGTCATCGATCGTCAGGTAATGCGCGTCGTAGGCCGTCGACCATTGCTCCAGCGCCGCCAGGCCACTGGCGCCGTGCATCGCCTCCACCATGGCACTGAGGAAGGGATAGTCCAGCCAGCCTGCCGCAAGACCGATGTCGGCGGCAATGGCGATTTCGGACGGGATGGCCTCTGCCTTCTCGCTGATCGCAACGACCGGATAGTCGCGTGTCGTTGCATTCACCAGCCGACGCCGAAGCGTGGCGCCGGTGAGGCGCGCGATGCTCTGTCCGAGGAACTGAATGTAGGCGCGGCCTACCCCCTCGGATCCGGCAAAGGTGCCGTCATCATAGACGTATTCACCATCGATACCGCTCAAGGCGCCGCCCGGGACGAAGCCCGGTGTCTCGATGAGGCGGCGCATGGCCTGTTCGAAGCCGGCGATCGGCCCATGCAGCGCGACGACAGGCGCCGACATGGCGGCAGCACGGACGATCCTGGCAAGCGGCACACGACCGTTCTCGATCGCGCGGGCGAGCACGAGGGCCGCGGCGATGTTGCTGACCAGCGGTGCCCTGCCCGCCCGCCCGACCAGACCGACGACATAGGCACGACGTTTGTGATCGATCGCTGCGGCATGATCGTTGGCTGTCGCCTGACCGAGCCGGTAGAGAGACGGCAGGTACGATGTCGGCGACTTACCTTCAGTCGTTACAATGTCGGACGGCTGGGGCGGCGGCAGAAGGTAGCCGCCGAAGTTCCGACGAACCCACGCCAAGTCGCGGTCGTGGTCTCCGGAAAGAGACGCGGTTTCGAAGGCCGGATTGTAACGCCGCAGGAGATGACCGTCGACCTCGACGATCTTCATCGTCAGGAGACCATTGGAAAGGGCATTGCGCCGCGTCTCGCGGCGGGCGATGCGTTCGAGGCGACGAAGGAACAGGCGGGACAGCTTATTCATCGATCCGGCCCTCCGTCATCGCGGCAATAATTGCCGTTCCGCCATTGGTCGGCTCTGCCTTCGTCGGCCATCGCTTCTTCAGACTGCCCGGTCTTGCCCGGCGACGCTCCCGGATCAGGCGGCGAAGAGGACGGGGCTTGGCCGAACCCGGACTGCCCGCATCCGGCTGAGTCGAGACCGCCAGATCGCGATTACGGCTGGAAAGCCAGTCGAGCAGCAGGCGGCAGGCCGGGTTGCCTGTATCGGCATGGGTCTGCAATCGGCCGATGACCGTATCCGGTACGAGGCCGGTCAAGCCCGTACCCTGCCGGACATGGCCGAGCGCCAGGCCGATCAGATGCGCGGGATCGTCGCCGGTCGGGCGGCCAGCACCGTATCCGAGATAGCGCAGGACAGTGCCGTGCGCACGATGGCAGACGAGGTTCTGGGACGTCGAGGACGGCGGGATCGCCTCGCAGCGGATGCGTGGCGGCACATCCGGATTGATGTCGGAAGTCATGGGAACTCCTTGACCGGACCACATTCGGGCCCAGCGCTCATAAGAAGAACAGGATGGGAAAGCTGCGGCCTTGACGCGAGGGATCACCACGCGACACCTGACGACAATCGTCAGGGCGTGGCGGTCAGGCCATCAGGCAGTAGCGAGCAATGTGCGACGGGGCTCAGTGCCTGGCAGGGCGCCGGGCAAAGCCGATCCGGATGAAGGCCGGTGTCGGCTCATCCTCATCGGACCCATCATCGAAGCCCCGTTCGTCGCGATCGTGATCATCATCGTATGAGCGCGCCGCCTGGTCTTCTTCGTAAGTCCGGCTCGGCCCGTTGAGATTGATCCGCGAGCACATGGGTGCAGGCGCGACGATCGTATTCGGCGCGAAGACAGGCTGCTCCATGTCGCCGAGCGCCTTGCGCGCCGCTGCCTCGAGAAGCTGCTGCACCCGGATGGCGAAGCGCTGGCGCAGTTCGGCCATGCAGGCGGCAACGCCGTCGATCTCCAAGAGGTCATCGAGTTCGGACAGCGCCCAGACACCACTGGCATGATCGCTCGGGCGGCTGGCGCCATCGACGATCGCGACTTCGACCGCATCCACCATCAGCCGCTTCTGGTTCTTGTAGAGCCAGTCCGGCAGGACCATGGCCGAGGCCATCATTTTGAGCTTCAGCTCCTCGAGACGGCTCGTGTCGCCATAGGATGCGAGCGACCGTTTGACGTCGAGGATGTAGGCCGTGTGCCGGGCGCGGTTCACGACGATCAGGTCCGGCGTGTAGCTGCCCTTCGCCGGTGCCTCGCAATCGAGTTTGATGCCGTCGAGGCTCGACCAATCATTCCCGGCAACAGCCTCCACCGCGGCCTTTACCAGCGGCAACTTCAGTGACTGGGTCAGGACGATGATGCTCGGGTTCGCTTTCGCCAGACGCTCGACCGCATGCTCCAGCAGCTTGCCTTCCCTGAAGGACACTGCCCGGACGAGCGAGGCGATGTTGACGTAGTGACCGAGGATCTCGTCCTCGGCCGGCTCGCCGTCGGCGATCGCGGCAATCGCACGATCAATGAGCAGATCGAGATCGACTTCGACATCGGCAAAGCGGACGAGATGCGGGTGACGGCGCCGCACTGCCGGTCCGCAACCCGCAGCCAGAACCGCATTGCGGCCGAAGCCGAACGGGCGCGGGCGGGACCCGGAAGCTGCGGCAGCTTCGGCCGCGTCGATCA
>NZ_WXZP01000002.1:0-13238 GCF_011319365.1 Rhizobium flavescens | reverse complement strand
TCTATTCCACCCGCCTGTTGAACCGCCGGACCCCGCTTTCGGTGAGCACGGCGTTCAGGCCGATATCATGCGGTTCCGCGGGCACAAATGCCACTTCCTGGCAATCGAAGGCAATGCCGATCAGCTGCGGGTCCATATCTTTTTTGTGAAGGCGGTCGATGGCGCGGTCGTAATAACCGCCGCCGTAGCCGATGCGGTTGCCGAGGCGGTCGAAGGCCGAGAGCGGCACCAGCATGATGTCGGGATCGAGTTCGGGAGCATCAGCCCCGGGGGCCAAAGTGCCAAAACCGTTGCCGACGAGCTCGGCGCCGGCCAGCAGCTCGCGAAACACGATGGTTTCCTTGTCGAGGATGACGGGCACGCAGAGCCGCGCCCCCCGCTCGCGCAACAGCGCCATCAGCGGGCGCAGATCCGGCTCGGAGCGGATCGGCAGGAAGGCGGAGAGGATCGTGCCCGGCACGAAACGCAACTCGGTCTCGGCATGCGCGGCCATATCGAGGCTTTTCTCGATGCGCATATCGACGGCGAGCGCATCGCGCGCCTCCAGTCTTTCCTTGCGTATCCGGCCTTTTTCGTCTTTCAGCGTCATTCACCTGCCCCCCACACCGGGCGACATTCTAACCACGCGGACGCAGAGGAAAAGGCGTTGATGCGACGCCTTTGCGGACAAAATGCTCAATCAGCGCTGCTGGATGCGCGAGAAGCTGCGGGCATCGATGCCGAGGATGTCGAGATCGCGGCCGCTGGGGCTGCGATGAGCTTCGACGGCGGCGGCTGCCGAGGCGGCAGCGCCGAAAACGGCGATCGCACGACCGAGGAAGCCGCCGCGAACGGGACGTTGACGATTGGTCATGACAGGTCTCCTTGCTGTGTATGGCTGCATACTCGCGGATGCGTGAAAATTGTGCAACGCACAATACCAGAGGGGAGCCATGCAGCAAGCGGGAGGCCGGTTAACGCCCAAAGCAATTCCAGCAAAAGTGTGGAGCGGTTCTGCTGCCGGGATTGCGAAAAACTAAAACTAGAACTGCAATTTTCCCAGCCTGCCCATCACGAGGAACACGGCGGCGATGTGCATCGCATTGGCCATGGCGCCCGACACGGCGGCACGCCCCACCGCCTCCACCGACATCAGCTCGACCGCCACTTCCTCCCCCGCTTCCGGGGCGGGTTCACCGATGCGGACCGCATTGCGCAGCAGCGTCACATGCACGTAATTGGTCTGTAGCGCCGGATTGGCGGCGAAGCGGCCGAGATAGTCCGCCTCGTCGGAATCGTATCCAGTCTCCTCGCGCAATTCGCGGCGAGAGGCGAGCAGCGGCGTGGCGTCTTCCGGGTCGACGCAGCCGCCCGGCAGTTCCAGGTCGATCAGCGCCGCCGCATGGCGATACTGGCGGATCATCACCACCTGCCCCTCCGGCGTCAGCGCGAAGGCGACGGCCCAGTCGGGATAGGCCAGCGTATAATAGGGATCGAGCACCGCGCCGGTCGCCGTCGTCACCCGCTCGGCCGACAGATCCACCCAGCGATCCCGGTGAATCGTCCGCCTGCCGTCCGCAGTCCAGGGCCGGATCACCATGCTCGCCTCTTCGAATGGATGGTTTCGGGGCACCCACGGCCCGAAAGAAGATGAAGTGCGATCCGTGGCATCCGATGGATGTTTACGATCCTGGGCGCCTACAAAAGTAGGTGGGCAAAATGCGAAAAAATCCAATGACTTCAATCACAACTTCGACAGAAGTGTGGCATAAAGTGTCGCAAGAAGCAATGCAAAAAGCGTGTCTGTAAGCCTGCAGAAGACTCAATGAAAATGCGTAGCTGGATTACTGGGCGGCTCAGATGAAACCGTTATCACGCGGTGAATCGATATTTCGATAGCGGTGTGCCGAGAAGGAAATTCACGCGAGAATACGCACCGCTGGCTCCCAAGGTTTGCAAATGTGAAATGGCGTTGAAATCACCGCGTGTACTGGTTGTTTGTCAACGACCTCCAAATTTCCAACTGGAATACCGCGTCCTACTATTCTCCATTTAGCATCGGAGAATTCCGTTTCGTATCGCCGATTTTACAGTCCGTCCGCCTCATTACCTTTCATCACAAGCTTTCGCAATAACGCGATCCGAGCATAGTCTCGATGTCCAAAAATTGAAAATATTCATATTTTCAGTTGCTTAATGGGAGAACGCAAAGGGGATGCCTTGCTTTCACGCTAAGCTATGCTATGCAAGCATACCGAGTATTTGGGAGCAATAGGTGAGATATGGCGAAACGACAAAAGCCGAAAACGCTGAAGCAGGTAAAATCCGAAATTATTGATGAGGAATATGAAGCTGTAGACGACAAACGCGGTTTGGGTTGGCTGCTATTTCGCGCACCTGGACAACTTTTTTTGTGGTTGCAATACCTTAATCCGTCGAATGGCCGCGTGCTTGTCTCAGCACGTCAAAAGGGCCATGTGGTGATGGAGGTGTGGTACTCGCTTGTCTTTTGGGCTGTATTGGCTTTCGCCTTTTACTTTTTATTCATTAAAGAGCGCGCCCTCGGCTAAGCCTTTGAACCATATTGTTTTTTCGAAATTTCTCCAATTTGAATTTCGAATAATAAGCGAATGGACCAGCACCCCAATTCTTCGAATTGGGGTGCTGGTCCATTTAAAATAGAGCTATTGTGCAAAAAAATAAATATTGATTTTCAAACTTAAAAAATATTTGAAAACATAGAACAGCCAAGAAGCAAAAGATCAATTTGTAATTTGCAAACTCACTTAATATTTAAATGAAATTTGAGAGCACATTACGCGCAACTTTAGCAAGCCGCCAAAGCGCTGGGTAAACAAGCTGTGAGCAGCCATCTTTATTACAGCCCCATTGGCACCTGCTATCAACGATAATGCTGAAGGGCACGCATAACCGTCGCCCGGCTTACGCCCAAACGTCTTGCCAGTTCTGAGTTCGTTACGCCTTCTGCTGATCCCGCGATCAGTTCGTCGCATTCCCGTTTTGAGAGAGCCTTTGGCCTTCCGAGTGTCTTTCCCTCCGCTTAAGCTCTTTTCAAACCAGTATGCGTTCTTTCGACAAGCAATTCCCTTTCGAACTGGGCAAATGCCATGATTACGTTGAGCATCATCTTGCCGATAGCCGTCTGCAATTCGAAGCCAGATAGGGCAAGGCAATGGACTTCAATACCCAAATCGGAAAGATGGCTCATTGTCCGGTTGACGTCTGCAACATCCCTTCCAAGGCGGTCGAGCTTGGTAACGATTAAGCGATCACCCTTCTCAAGCTTCAACAGCAGCGTTTTAAAGCCTGCGCGCTCCAACGCGGATTATGAACCGTAAACCGTTTCCGTGACAATCCTGTGCTTCTCAATTTGGAAACCCTTGGCTTCGATTTCCCTGACTTGGTTCTCAGTTGTCTGCTCGTTTGTAGAAACACGGCAATAGGCAAAAGTGCGGCTCATCAATTCACCCGTTCAAAATCGATGGCAAAATGTACCCGTGTTCAAAACCAAAGTAAATGGTTTTTGAACAGTGAAATACTGCACATTTCCACTGTTCAAATACGTTCGTTATTGGACATTGTTCCAATTGAGCATAGACGCCAGGAAAGCAATTTCTACGGAACATTTAACCAGCGCGTTTAATCTGATCCAGGCCTAGGTGTAATCCGCTGGCTTCTGAAGGACACGCCAATTTTCAAGGGCACAGCAATTCCCATGCCGCGGTCCTGGCGCACCACCGATTATTTAGATGCTACGCATCCTGTTGTTCTTATATATGACCCATATGGTTTATGCGGAAATGACCTGTCGCACATACCCTTAATAATATATAAGCCCTTTGCGACAATTCATTTTCTGAACCGTTATTCGCAACAAGAAAGCACAAGAAGCACATCCAAAGACGAAACGTCGTAATGCGTGTATTTTATGAGCGAAGCGAAGAAAATACAAAGCATTATGCGTTTCGCCGTCGATGTCAGCCGCGAAGCGATGCTGACGTCGCGCAATTCGATTTATCTTGAGTTTTCCACAAAATTTATGATAAATAAACATATATGGACAGCAGCCTGATGTACTGACTTGTTCCAATCAAGTCAACAATGGTTGCTCATCCATTTATTCCGAATACTTAGGATCAAATGGTGCTCATCAGGCCGCTATTTGATCCTATTTATTTTGGAGATAACAATGTTGAATATAAATTATATAGATAGCCCAATCGGTTCAGGAAAAACTCATTTCATTATCGACACGATTGAGCAGTCGCCTGAAAAAACAACAGTAGGAACGCAAACTAACGCGTTGAGCAACGAATATCAGAGACGCCTGGGGCAGGTGGAGAACAAAATAATCTCGACCGAGACCGTCGAAAAAGTCAATCACTCTTACCAAAAGAGCCTCAACACAAAGCGTGTCATCATCGCGAACCAGAACGTCGTTTTCAATACTCCGAGCACCAATCGAGCGGTATTTCTTGACGAAATTCCAGACCCCTATAGCTTCATCAAGATCAACAAAATGAATGCCACAGCAGCCTACTGGGCTTCTGCATTTTCATATGCCAGTACAAGCAACTCTGGATATTATCGCCTTGCACCAACAGATAAAATGCGCAGTCTCGCTACAGCGCGAGATGATGAACATATTAGCCGTACGGCATTGCAAAATTTGTTTCAGAAAATCTGCAATGAATACAACCACGTTTACGTCAATGCAGCGCATTTTAACGAGTTGCAGCAAGGCAAGAGAGAACAGCTCCAAGCTCACGTCGTCATGCAGCCTACAATGTTGCAATACCGATCACTGACCGTCGCTGGCGCAAATTTCACCGACTCCATTTTCTACCAGCTGTGGTCACGTCAAGTTGGATTTACTCAACTTGCTGCTCCGCTGCGTTATGGCAACTTGAGCCATAAAGCCGCTCTCACGAGCATCTTCTATCTGTCGGAGGTCGATATGAGCCGACGATTGATGGACGCAATTGGATATCAAAAGTTTCTCGACGAAGCAGCCAAAGCAATCAGGCACAAGTTCGGAGAACAGCCTCATATCTATTGCTTAAACAATGAGAAGGGAGATGATGGAGAGCTCGTTTGGCCCCTACCGAGCGGAACACGAATTTCGCCTGATCCTCGGGGCGAGGACAAATACAGTCACTTCAATATGGCCGTACATCTCGCCAATCTGAATGACGACCCAGCTTCGTTCTCCTTCTTGGCGGACTTCTACAATTTAGATAGCCGAACAGTGAAAATTGCTAGGACATATGAGCGCCAGCACCAATTTCTCGGGCGTACTTCGTTGCGCGACATGAGTTGCCAGAAGCCTGTTGTACTTATTTTTCTCGACAAGGCCGCAGCCTTTCATCAACGCGATCTAATTGGTTGCGCCGATCCCGAGTTCATCGACCTCTCCATTCCAGAACTTTACGCAATTGAAGAGAAGAAAGTACGCACCGCAACGGAAAAGAAGGAATATAATAGACTACGGCAAAAAGCACTGCGCGAAAGGAAGAGAGAGATTGCAAATGATCACGGTACAACATTTCAGTATACCGATTTCGATTTAAGGATATGGACGAATTTTAATGACGTCAAGCCCACGACATACACATGCAAATGGAATGACATTGTCAATTTGCTTTTATATTATTCAAAAATCAAAGTACATTCGAATTTAAATAACGCAAAACACAGTGACCATAAGAAAGCGTGCCAACTGTTTCGGGAGGGTCATTTTGTGGACGTGAACAAACCCACTTTAAAAGATAATATTCTTTCTTCCAATTTGTTAATTCTCGACATCGACGATGCAGAGGGAAGTCCGGAGCAGCTGTCGATCTTTCTAAAGAAAAAAAATATAACTCATCTTATCGTGCATTCGTTTTCACGAAAAAATAACTACAACAGCTTCAGAGTGATCATTCCCATGGACGAGGCTGCTAATAAAAATAACTACAAGCAGATATTGAATAATTTGGAATTAGATATAAATGCGACCTATCCCTATCAATATCCAATTGACTACAACTGCAGGAACATAACTAAGTGGTTTTTTCTGCCTTCACGATCTCATTTCGAATGCGATATATTTATTGACGGTACTGTTAAGGTCAATGAATTCGTCGATATGCCGAAATTTCTCAGTGTCTCGAGGGAACTTTCGCGGAATATAAAAGTATCAACCAAGATAACGAAGCCAAAACAATTTACCGGCAGTCCAAATACGCAATGCGCTGACGATATTCTCAATTACTGGGCTGTTTCGCCAGGGCAAGGAAAAGGAAACCAAAATTTCTTCCTTGCTGGCCGCCATCTGAAGAATGCCGGCTATTCTGAAGAAGACATAAGGTTTCTCTTGGAGAGCAATAAGAGCATGTTTGGTAATGGCAACGACCGCGATACGAGTTCTGTTATTAAAACATTGTTTTATAAGTAATTTTGGGGGGCCAGTGCCCCCATTTTCCCTGCTCCTAGAAGCGGCTTCAGTTCTCTGTAGCCATCATTGTCTAAAGAGCTGCATGACGTTCTCGGCATTGCTGTTGGCAATCTGCAAAGCCTGAATAGCAAGCTGCTGTTGGGTTTGAAGCGCTTTAAGGCGGGTGGATGCCTCGTCCATATCCGCATCAACAAGGCGTCCAATACCCTTGCTGAGTGTTTCCATAAGGGTGGCGGCGAAGTCAGACTGCATGTCTACACGGCGTTTGATTGCACCAAGGCTACTGGCGCCATCAGTTACGCCTGAGAGCGCGCGTTCAACAGTTTCTATATAGGCATCAGTGAAGTGAGGGTTCGCGGACACGTCGATATCGACAACATTGATTTCGAGGCGCGGTTCGTTGCTCACCGCTGTGCTTATGGAAATACCAGCTTTGCTACCTCCTCTTATATCGACATTTGGATCGATGTGAAATCTTACTCCGCTCCCGGTGTCCGTTATGATGAGTCCGGGGATTGAGATCGAGGCGTTCAAAATAGTTGTCAGGTCTGCGGAACTTGCAACATCGCCAGAGTTATTCCCAAGCAAAGAAAAAATTATATCCTTGTTGATAATGAAATTTGCCGATTTATCGTTGAACCGTATACCAACATCTACTGACTCGCTGCCATCTATTTGGAACGGCGCATTGAATGGAATTATGAAGTCTTGCGGCACTTGTCCAGCATCGCCAGTACTATGATCGATTACCGCGGCGCTTAGACTCATACCTTGCCCAATCGGGGTAAGCTGCCAAGATGAATTTTTATACGGAAAAGGTTCCTTAGTATTAATATGAACCTCTCCAGAGGAGACAGTAACGACAAGTGGGTGGTTTCGTAAAGCATATGCCCAAACAGAGGCCATTTCGTATACATTGTTGATGATTCCGCCATTCGCCGGGTATATGGTGTCTATAACGGATTTATCGATCTTTATATTGTATGTAGGTGAGTCTGGAGTTGAAACTCCGGTATCAAGGTATTCTTGCACATCGAAACCGAAAATTAGATTGGTATCATACTCAACGATATTGAAGTCTAATGGATAGCCATGATCTAACAATGTATTGCCAAAATTCTCTCCCGTAACGGACGGCTTCGAATAAGCTATATAATAGCCATCCGCATCGGGTATCGCTGTTCTTAATCCGCGAATTTCACGCAAATCTCGGAGATCAGTCTGTAGGATACCTCCACCCCCTGTGTTGAACAGCGACGTTTGGGCTCGGTCGATATTAACCGTGCCAACACGTACGCTACCGTCGGTACTTCTGACAAATGACGAGACAATCGAGGTCGAACGCGATTGTAAATCCGCGTTGATGAGGTTAGGAATGTCCGTGCTTAGCCAGTTTACGCCGGAAAATGATGCGGAACTCGAAAGGCTCAAGAGTGAGTCCTGAAGCTGGCTGATTTCCCTCTGAATTTTATTTTTGTCGACGCCCGGCTCTTTCGCTGCGACAAGTTTTTTCTTCATTTCGGTGAGAACATCGACAGTGGACTCCATCGCCGAATATGCAACGTCTACGGTCGCTGCACCGAGACCCAATGCATCCGCTACAGCCGAAATTGCCATGTTGTCAGAACGCATTGTTGTCGAAATCGACCAATAGGCCGCGTTGTCAGACGCTGCCTTAACGCGCAGCCCCGAACTAACTTGCTCCTGTGTCCTGTCGAGGCTGGAGCCAATCGTGCGAAGCGTCTGCAAAGCAGCCATTGCTGCGGAATTCGTCAAAATGCTGGTCATGTTAAACCTAGGGCACAAGCCAAGGCATCGCCGCGTAACATTTGCGGGCGTTCTTGATGTGCTAAAGTTATGTGGAAATGGCAGGCTTTTACGCTGTTCGCCTCATGGCGAGAAAAAACACGTACTCAAATTAATGTTGACGGTGACGAGTGCTCTTCGAATCGAGCAACTTGTGATCGTCTCTGTTAACTGTTTTCTAATGTTTCTGGTTAACAAAAGGTTAACAGGCGCTTCCATAAAGTTGCATTACGAACTTCTCATGAACCGATTCCTGTAAAAAAAGGGGGCAATGCCCCCTGAAAGTGTTCGCCAGATTTGATCCCACAAATTATTGCCTGAACAGTTGCATGACATGTTCCGCATTGTTGTTAGCGATCTGTAGAGCCTGAATGGCAAGTTGTTGCTGGGTTTGCAGCGCCTTAATGCGGGTGGATGCCTCATCCATATCAGCATCGACAAGTCGCCCGATGCCCTTATCTAGTGTGTCCTTCAATGTATGCGCAAAATCGGTCTGCATATCGATACGTGTCTTGATGGAGCCAAGCTTTGTGCCAGCACCAATTGCATCAGCCAAGACAACGTCCATATACCCGAGGTAGATGCCGATCTTTTGCGGATTGGAACCAATGTCGATGTCTAAGAAGTTTTGTTCAGCGAGAGGCTCGATGCTGACGAATATGCCGGTAAAACCGATAGCAGTCTTGCGGCCAGATAGACGGTCTACCGTCTTATCTGAGCGTAGCGAAATCTCCGTTGGTCCCGTAACTTCGATAATGACATCAGGCCAGTCCGTTCCGATCAACGATTGAAGCAGAGTGACCATTTCAGCCGGCGTGTCTATTTTCCCGTCGGTTTTCCCTAAAAGATTGTTGACGTATGTCCGATCAAACTCGTGATTGGTAGCCGATGCACCGTTTACCGAGAATTGGAAGTTCACTTTCACGCCGTCATAATTGTCCCCATCCGTAAAAACTTGAAAAGGCACGAAGTAAACGGGCATCCGTGATCCACGAATACCATAGTGAACGGGAGTGTCGGACAAACCTCCACTTCCTACGTCGCTATAGAAATTGGTCAGTTCCACGGACGACCCGTCAAGGCCAGAGTCTTCGCGGGTTGCGAATACGATCCTATTTGGGATAAGGCCGCCATGGCTGTCTGAGACATTCGTTGTCAGCGCACCGGAGTTCGTTTGCGCCAATGCTCGATTGAGTATCAGAGTGTATTCCACGAAATTCGAGATCACCCCGTTTGCGCTAGGCATCCAAGTATCAATAAGATTTCGGTCGATAACAACGTGCGTGGTTTTCCCTGGATTGTAGGGAGGGTCAACGTCGGCAGGATTATCAGCATCAACCGTGACGTCGAATGAAACGATATCCCCGGGATTGAACGTCAGAGGGCCACTAAAATTGAAATCGAATTCGCCACGGTTGCCACCGTATGTGTTGGTATTGTCCATATGGATGATGCCCTGCGTATCCATATAGGTGTCGTAATTTCTTATTCCGCCAAGCGTCTTCATTTTTCGATTGTCGGGCTGCAGTATACCTCCTCCGTTTTCATTGAACAACGAAGTCTCTGATAGATGAAAGTCTGTGGTTCCGATACCAACGCCGCCATTTTGCGAGCGAAAGAACGAAGACGTGAGCGATACCTTATTATTGGTATTATCATTTATATCTAATATGTTGGTATTCAGCCAATTTACGCCATTGAAGCTTGAGGAGCTTGCAATTGTGACGACCTGATTTTTCAACTGCTGTATTTCTTTTTGTACTTTTGATTTATCTACGCCAGGTTCGTTAGCGGCGACCAATTTCGCGCGAATTTCGGACAGGACATTCACGGTAGCTCTCATACCTGCATGAGCCGTATCGAGAGTGGCGGCACCAAGCCCCAATGCATCCGCCACAGCAGAAATCGCCATACTGTCGGAGCGCATCGTTGTCGAAATTGACCAATATGCTGCGTTGTCCGCTGCGGTGTTAACGCGAAGTCCAGAACTGACACGTTCTTGTGTCTTGTCGAGGCTGGAGCCAATGGCGCGGAGCGTGTGCAATGCGGCTGTCGCTGCGGTATTTGTCAAAATGCTGGTCATGTTTAAGCCCAAGGCACGAGCCAAGGCACCGCGCGCACCATAAGTGCGCTCGTCGTTGGTGTGCAAAGTCATGTTGAAATGGCAGGGTTTTACGCAGCTCGCTTCATAGCGAGAAAAAACTCAAAAAATATTCTACATTTCCGAGAGCGGATCGAATCGAGCAACCAGTGATCGGCTGTTCTTAATGTTTTCTAATATTCGTGGTGAACGAGAGGTTAACGTAGACCAGCATTAAGTTGCACCCATATAAATTGGGGGCGCATGTAAATGGCAGATTGCACGCCTAAAGCGTGCAATCTGCCAACGTAACCCGGCGGGACACCAATTCAGGCCTGCTGTCCGAAGCCGTATGGATGACAGTACTGGATACATTCGACTGAACGATATTATCTTCAATTCCTTCTAAATTCGAAATTATATCAATAATATTGTTTAGTATTGACAATATATATTCATTCATCGAAATTAAGTGTTTGACTTTATAATTGATATCTCTATCTAATTCACAATTATCCATAATTTATTTCCTTATTTATATTATTTGCATTTTATTTGTATTTATAAATTTCATAGGAAGCCAAGATCCAATGATCTAAACTGAAGTTTGCTAATCGATTGGTGGAGAGAAGTAATGCCATAACCTCGTCCATACACAGCGCGCATTCCGCGCTGCGCATGCCCTTGCAGTTGATCGATAATCGCTGCGTCAATTTCGCTGTCACGACAGAACTGCTCAAAGGTATGTTTCATCGAGTGCCAAACCTTCTTTTCCCCTTTGATCCCGGCAACCGACAGCATTTTGTTGAATAGTTTTGAAGCATGCCTCTGGCGTTGCTCGGGAGGTCCGATTTCAATTTCTGAAAAGAGGCGGTCTTCTTTAGATTTACATCTAACAAAATCCAAAAACCCGGCATTAATCAAGTTTTTATGAATCGGAATTTGGCGCTCTGATGAATAATTTTTAAGTCTTTTCGCATTATTACTATTGATATCTAAGAACCAGATGCCATCCTCTGACTTAACATCGCTCGCTGTGAGTTGTACCGCCTCCATCAGGCGAAGCCCTGCAAACAGCGATAGCAGCGGGATCCAAAAAAGACCGTGCTCCTTGAGACTCACGCTACCGGCGCTACTCCAATTAGCTACGCTCTTAACACCGTGAAAGACGGGCAAAGCAAAGAGTTTATTTAGCTCGTCAACCGTAAAGCCACTGCGGCTATTTCGCTTTTCTTTCGCAGTGGGCATTCTGGGCATCATCGGGTTGATTAAATTGGTGAGGGTGGCTTGGTAATTCCCCCTCGCCCACCCGAAAACCAACGACGCTGTGGTCATGATTTGACGCACACTCTCATTCGATAATCTGGGGCGATTGTCATCTTTTGCTAATGCAGCGATTTTCAACTTTGTTAGGCCGCGATAAGCCTTGTAGGAATGCGCGTTAGCTGGAAGTGAAAAAAGCGATTGCTTGAACGCGCGAATGTCCGCCTGCGTGTATAGCGACAGCGGTTTGTCACCGCATATTTCAAGGAATAGACGTATCTGCGATTGACGCGTATTTTCAGTCTTTGGCGACCATCCTTTTTGGCGCTTCAGCTCCTGAAAACATTCGCTAGCAACGACCGACATTAATGGTTCGTGATAAACCAATGGCGTATTCACACGGGCTTTAGGGGCTTGCCGATTTCTGGGCTGGGCAGCGGACCTAAATTCCTCGAATTTCTGGTCGATTTTCACGATAGATGCCGGAAGCAACTTACGCGCGGCTCGAAAATCCGTCGTTCCCAGGGAAATTTGCTCGACGGCTTTGCCGTAAATATCGCGGATGTCTGCTGGCACACACACCCGCTGATAATAGTACCCGTTCTTCCGCTTAAACAAACGGTGCTGTTTCATGCATCGCCTTCATCATCGACCAACAGTATGACACCCAGTGTGACAAAGAGTGTTGCGAAGCTTGATCGAGGCGTTTTGGCGAGCCTGAGAAAACTTGAAAACTTAAAGATTTCAGTGCGATCCGTGGCATCCGATGGATGTTTACGATCCTGGGCGCCTACAAAAGTAGGTGGGCGCCATGTGACCAAGCCCACAGGCCTGGTCAGGGACAGCTCCCGTTAGATCGAGTATGGCCCCGAGGAATGTGGTTCCTGTCGAGAAGCACAGATCGCAACAGGGAATATAGGAAGATTTTTTTCGCTGCGCCAGTGGGCGGCGATGGAATTTCAGCGAGGCGTTTGCCTGTCTACGCTTCCGGCGCCGGGCGGGCGTTGAGGCGGGTGGCGATGCCCTGGATGCGGGCGGTCAGCTCTTCCAGCATCGCGGCCAGCATTTCCTCGGTGCGGGCGGTGGCGGCGCGGTCGTCGTCGCGGTTCTGGTTGATGCGGTTCAGCTCACCCTCGACCTTGGCGAGGCGGCGGCCGACGTCGGACAGTTCGTCCATCACCATGATGCCGGCCATAACGGTGATGCGCAGGTCGCCGATTTCGCCGAACTGGGTCTTGAGATGGCTGACATAGCGGTCGAACTTGTCGGCAAGCTCGCTCAGGTGGTTTTCCTGACCTTCCTCGCAGGCCATCCTGTAAGCCTTGCCGTCGATGGTGACCGTGACCTGCGCCATATCCGCGAGAACCTGCCTTTCGTATTTCACCCCCGATGACAGGGACGTTCAGCGGTCGAGGACCGCCCTGATCGTTTCCATTGCAGTCACGAGACGCCGGGACACCTCGCGATTGACCTCTTCCAGCCGGTTGGCGCGGAACTGGGACTCGTCGAGCTCCTGCGCCAGCCGCGAACGGTCCGCATGCACGCGCCGCACCTCACCCTCGATCTCGCTGTGATCGCGCTCCCGCTCGAAGCGGATGTCGATGGCATTTTCGAGATGGGAAAGGGCCGCCTTCATTTCGAGGACCGCCA